>JBJEKG010000052.1:0-4240 GCA_051878535.1 Muribaculaceae bacterium | reverse complement strand
CGTTCCAAATGCGCACCCCGTGCTCTTTCAGGTACTTCACGTTCGTATCGCCGCGCAAGAACCACAGCAGCTCGTATATAATTGATTTGAGGTGCAACTTCTTGGTAGTCACCAACGGAAAGCCTTCGCTGAGGTTGAATCGCATTTGATAGCCGAACACGCTGCGGGTGCCGGTGCCGGTGCGGTCGCTCTTGTCCACCCCGTGGTCAAGGATATGTTGCAGCAGGTCAAGGTATTGTTTCATTGTTGCGGGGTTTGGAGTGAGTTAAGAATGGTGCGAAGCTCTTCTTCGGTGGTGGTGAGGCGCGAGCGGCAGACGGTCAGCAGCTCCACGGCGCGGCGAGTGCGCGCGGTGAGCGTGTCGACATCCGTGGCCGATGAGCGCAAGCTCTCCACAATCATTTCTAATTCGGCAATTGCCTGATTATATGATAGTTGATCCATGGTAATGGTTATTTATCGATGGTTTGAGTTGAGGTAACGGTTGAAGTAATGATGCCAGAGGCCAAGGTGGTTTCGAGCACATCGCCGGCGGCGGCTTGGTCGGTAGAAGTGACCGCATGGCCGTTGATGCGAGTGATGGAGAAGCCGCGGCGCAAGGTGGCCTCGGGCGAAAGCGTGTCGAGCAACTCGCTCAACGCCTTCAATCGGTCGCGCTGGCGCGCGGTGATGTTGGCTGTGGTAGTGGCGATGGTGTCAACAAGCTGTTGCCCCACGCGCAAGCGCTCGCGCTCCACTGCAGCCTGCGCCAACGTGGGCAATTGGCCCGCGATGGTGGCCAACCGCGTCCGCGCGTTCGAAATCTGTCCGGAGGCTAAGTCCAACACCTGTTGCGCAAGCGTCTGCAACCGGTCTAACGCTCTGCCGGCCAGGCTAATAATGTACTCGGCGGCAGCCGTTGGCGTCTTCACTCGCGTGTTTGCCACATAGTCCAACAGCGTCACGTCGCGCTGGTGGCCGATGCCAATCACCACCGGAATGGGGAATCGCGCTATCTCGGCCGCTAAGTCGTAGTTGTCGTAGGCCGCGAGGTCGCTGGTTGCGCCACCGCCGCGGATGATTACCACGCAGTGCGCATCGCCGTCGGCTGCGATGGCTCGCAAGGCCGAGATAATCGACGGCGCTGTCTGGTCACCTTGTAGCACCGCGCGGTACAGCTTGGTGCTGAACCGCAGTCGCCGCGCGTTGCCATAAAGTTGGTTGATGAAGTCGCCGTAACCGGCCGCGTTCGGCGCCGAAATCACCGCCACACGAAGCGGCGCCAACGCCCAGCGCAAGTTGCGGTTCAGCTCCAAGATGCCTTCGCGCTGAAGCCGTGCCACCATCTCCATGCGCCGACGCAGCAAGTCACCGAGGGTGAAAGTGGGGTCTAAATCGGTGATTGACAACGACATACCGTATGAAGGATGGTACGTAGCCGTTAGCTTCACCATCACCTTGATATCGGAGCGCAAAGGCGAACCGGTGGCCGCTGCAAACTGCGCGTTGATGCGGTTGTAAATCGATGCCCAGATAGTGGCACGAGCGCGCGCACGGATGGCTCCGCTGTCCGGGTCCTTGTCAATCAGCTCCATATAGCAGTGGCCTCCCGAGGTGCGCACGTCCGACGTCTCGGCTGTCACCCACACCTCGCGCAACGCCGCGCATCCGGCCACTACAGCCCCAACGCGCTGCTGAAATTCGAGCAGTGAAATTGCGTTAGCACTCATTTGCGTCGGCGAAATTTGGTGCCCTTGATGTCGTAAACTATGTCCTGAAGCAACCATTGGTGCAGGCGCTCGGCATCCTCCGGCGCCAACAGTCCCTCGCAATTGCTGTGGAAGGTCAACGTCGACGCCTCGGCATCGTAACTGATGGTCATCGGGATGAAATCGAGCGCCAACGAGATGTCGGCCACGTGCGCCTCGCCGTCCTTGGTAAACCAGTCGGTAAACTCCGGCATGGCCACCGGCTGTCGGCGCAGCGGCTGCCAGTTGCGGTCGTAGAAATCAATTCGCGCATCCTGCACCGGCAGCGACACGGTGCTTATCACGGCCACAATCGTGTCGCTCTTCGACGCAATCACGGCCACCTGCATCTGCGAATTTTCAGCCACAGACACAGTCAAAACCGTTTCGCTCTCGCTGACTACCCTACTCGTTCCGCCGAAGTTGTTCGGTGTGCGACGTTCCGACCCATATCGGTAGTAATCAATCATGTCCTGCCGCTCGGTGTCGTTGAACAGCGGCAACACGCTCTCGGGCATGGCCACAAAGAAGTCGGCAGCTGTGCGAGCCGCGCAGGCGAGCGCCATTCCCAGCGCCATCGCCAATATTGATATTCGCAAGTATTTCATATTCAATATATTATCTATTTCTGTTTACGTTTCTTTCGAGTAGATGCACGCGCATAGTCCTTGTCGGCCTCGGCTATCTCGCAGTGCAGTCGGCGGCCGAAAAAGTCCACGTTGCGAAGCGCTTCAACCACCCGCCGAGCGTCGCCCTTCTTCACATCGAATAGCGAGTACGTCGGCAGCAGGTCAATCCGGCCCACGTCCACGCGCTTGCCTTCCACATTGTGGTTGAGCAGGTCAATAAGGTTGCTCGCAAAGAAGCCGTCGGCCTTGCCGGCTGAGATGTACACGCGCTCGTAGCCGCGCGATGCCGTGCGACGGTCCTTCTCGGCCTCAGTGGCCGGACGACGGTGCTCCGGCTTGCTCTTTTCGGCCTTATCGGCGCGCCCACGATCCTTTTTCGACGGCTTGTCGGGTATCGATTCAATGGCCGGTGCGTCCTTGTAATACTCTAATAATCTATTCATTTCCAACGCGAACACCCGGCGCAGGATATCCTCGCTCGACAGCCATGACAGCTTCTTCAGCACCTCGCCGATGTGCGAATCAATCTCGCTTTGGTCGGGGTCAAAGCGCTCCAAACGGTCGGCCAAATTATACAGTCGCTTCTCGATGATGTGCTCCGGCGTGGGCACCTCGCGCCGTTCGAACGTCTTGCCCATCGTCTGCTCGATTTGACGCAGACGCGAGCGCTCGCGCGAGTGGATAATCGCTATCGACAGACCTTTGCGACCGGCACGGCCGGTTCGTCCCGAGCGGTGTGTGTAGATGGCAGCCTCGTCGGGCAAGCCGTAGTTGATCACGTGCGTCAGGTTGTCCACATCCAGGCCGCGAGCTGCCACATCCGTGGCCACCAACAGCGAAATGACCCCGTCGCGGAATTTCTTCATCACCAAATCGCGCTGCTGCTGCGACAAGTCGCCATGCAACGCGTCGGCATTATATCCATCCGAAATCAACGCGTCGGCCACCTCCTGCGTCTCGCGCCGAGTGCGGCAGAACACGATTCCGTAAATCGACGGCGCATTGTCGGCCACGCGCTTCAACGTGGCATACTTATCCTGCGCATGCACCATATAATATATGTGTTGCACTGTGTCGGCACCTTCATTGCGCGTGCCTATCACAATCTCCTGATGGTCGTGCATATACTTCCGCGCAATTCGTGCGGCCTCAGCCGGCATCGTGGCCGAGAACATCAGCATCTTGCGGTCCTGCGGCACACGCGCCAATATTTCATCGATGGAATCCACGAAGCCCATATTCAACATCTCATCGGCCTCGTCGAGCACCACCGTGTGCACATGTTCCAAGCTCACAACCTTGCGCTCCAACAGGTCAATCAATCGTCCCGGCGTAGCAAGGATGATGTGCGCTCCGCGACGCAGTCCGCGTATCTGCACCTCAATACTACTGCCGCCATACACCGGAATCAGCGCCAAATCAGGCAGATACTTCGAGAAATCAGCCAAGTCGGCCGCAATTTGCAAGCACAACTCGCGCGTCGGCGCCAAAACCAACGCCTGCGGCACCGTCTCCGACGTGTCAATGCGCTGAATCACAGGCAAACCGAACGCAGCCGTTTTGCCCGTGCCCGTCTGAGCCAAAGCCACCAAATCCCGGTCGCCCTGCAGCAGTGCCGGTATAACCTGCGCCTGCACCGGCATCGGCTCCTCAAAGCCCATGTCCGCCACAGCTCGCAACAACTCCGGGGCAAGCCCCAATTCTTCAAATGATTGCATACAATTTCAAAATAATCTACAAAGTTAACACATTCCCCTCAATTCCGCAAATAAAAATCCCCACCCCGCAAAATTTCCGCCGCAAAAAAGCTGCGGCAAGCCGTGGGCAGGGCGGGAGTTTGACAGAAAAAAATTAGCGGTTTTTGAAACTTTTTGACTCTTAGGC
>JBJEKG010000051.1:0-21938 GCA_051878535.1 Muribaculaceae bacterium | reverse complement strand
CTAAATCTTTGTAATTTACCATATTGGATATTTTGTTTGGATAATAAGTAATTCGGTTGTTTAAATCACTGCAAAGTTACTAAAAAATTTACATATATCCACATTTTTCGCCAAAAAAATTGCGGAGAAAGCTAAATAATGAAAAATTTCCGCAATTTTGGGCATCGTAAACTTTTTTTAATAAAAGATTTATGGCACAGGTTTGGTGGTTTAGGAAAAATGTTATATATTTGCACTATATTACTAACTTATATCTACCTTCAAGGCGAAAATGGAAGACATTACCGATCTTTTCATCTCGATAATCCGCCAAAGCCCGAGCATAGATATGGCTGAGGCAGAGTTTAATCGCACACTGAGCGATGATGAACAATTGCGCCGCGATTACCGACAGTGGTGTCGGCAGCAAGGTGTCACCGAGCGCCGCGGCTTCCTCGATTACTGCGAGGAGTACTGGGCCGACCGCAATGAAGTGTGGGACGTATTGACCGACTATAATGACGAAGAATAACCCTACAGTGAGAATGCCTGCCGAGTGGGAACCCTCGGCAGGCGTTATCGTTGCTTGGCCGCACCCGGCCACCGACTGGGCCTATATGTTGGCTCAGGTGGAAGAATGTTACATCAACTTGGTCACAGCTATCGCGCGGCATGCGGTGGCGGTGGTAATTGCGCCCGACTGCGAGCGTCCGCGGCAGCTGCTGAGCCACATTCCCGCCGACCGCATCATCTTTTTCGATGTGCCCACCAACGACACTTGGACGCGCGATTACGGCGTGCTTTCCACGGTGGATGCTGACGGCCAACCCGTGCTCAATGACTTCGCCTTCAACGCCTGGGGTGGCAAGTTTGCCGCGGAAAAGGACAACGCGGTCACGGCCGCCATGGTGCGCGCCGGACTGTTGCGCGGCCGCTACAACGACTGCCTCGACTTCTTCCTCGAGGGCGGCTCAATCGAAAGCGACGGCCACGGCACCATCCTCACCACCACCTCGTGCCTGCTCACCGACACCCGCAATGCCGGGCTGTCGCGCACGCAAATTGAGGAACGCCTGCGCCGCGAACTCGGCGCTGTGAACGTGCTCTGGCTCGAATCCGGCGCCATGTACGGCGACGACACCGACGGCCACATCGACACCTTGGCTCGCCTCGCACCCGATGATACTATATTATATGTAGGCGCGCGCTCGTCGGTGCCCGACGACCCGCAGAGCGCATTGTTGGCTGACATTCCGGCCGAACTGAGCCGCATGCGCACCGCCGACGGCCGACCGTTCAACCTTATCGAGCTGCCCTTGCCCGACCCGATTTACGACGAAGATGGCTTGCGCCTACCGGCCACTTACGCCAACTACCTTGTGCTCAACGATGCCATCTTGATGCCCACCTACGACCAGCCGCTCAACGATGACCTCGCCGCCAAAACCCTGCGCGTGGCTTTCCCCAACCACGTCATCGAAACCGTGGACTGCCGCGCGTTGATTCAGCAACACGGTTCGCTCCACTGCGCCACCATGCAACTACCCGTTAACTTCCTTTGCTTATGAACAAGACACTCCGCGTTGGCATCATCCAGCAAGCCAACACCTACGATATCAACCTCAACCGCATGCGCATCGCCGCCGCGGTGAAAGCGCTCGCCGAGCAGGGTGCGCGCCTGATTGTGAACCGCGAATTGCACGACAGTCTGTACTTCTGCCAGACGGAGAACGTTGACAACTTCGACTTGGCCGTGGACCTGCCCTCGGCCGCCACTGAGTTTTACAGCGCCTTGGCCGCTGAATACCACGTGGTGCTGGTCACCTCTCTGTTTGAGCGCCGCGCCGCCGGATTGTACCACAACACGGCCATCGTGTTCGAGGCCGACGGCTCCGAGGCCGGCCGTTATCGCAAGATGCACATCCCCGACGACCCGGCTTACTATGAGAAGTTCTACTTCACCCCGGGCGACCTCGGCTTCGAGCCGATTGACACCTCGGTGGGCCGATTGGGCGTGTTGGTGTGCTGGGATCAGTGGTATCCGGAAGCAGCACGGCTGATGGCATTGGCCGGGGCTGAGTTGCTCATCTACCCCACCGCCATAGGGTGGGAGAGCAGCGACACCGCCGAGGAGCAGGCGCGCCAACTCGAGGCATGGGTAACGGTGCAACGCGGCCACGCCGTGGCCAACGGCCTGCCCGTGGTGACCGTCAACCGCGTTGGCACCGAGTTTGACCCGTCGGGCCAAACCAACGGCATCCAATTCTGGGGCAACAGTTTCGTGGCCGGGCCGCAGGGCGAGTTGCTCTTCCGCGCTTCAGCCGATGACGAGGTGGTGGAATGTGTCGACATCGATATGCAACGCAGCGAGAACGTGCGCCGCTGGTGGCCCTTCCTGCGCGACCGCCGCATCGATGCCTACGCCCCCATCCTGCAGCGCTTCCGGAGGTAAGCGCTGCGAGCTCTGTTCGGCTTCCGCCTCACCACAGGGCACAAGGCGAACGCCGGGCGCTACCGCGCCGCTCGGCTTCCGCCTCGCCACCGAACCGCGCCTCGGCGAACGCTTCGCTGCGCCGAGCCACAGGCGGCGTGATGCGGCTTGCTGTGGATTAGTTAAAAAAGTCGGCGGCTCTCACGAGTCGCCGACTTGGATCTGAAATAGGTTCGTTAGATTCTTATTGCCGTATGATTTTGCGGGCGGAGCCATCGCTCATCAGCAGGATGTTGACACCGCGTTGCGGGGCGGTGAGGCGGCGGCCGCTGAGGTCGTAGATGCCTACCACTTCGACTTCTGTGGAGGTGGGTGATTCCACGCCGGAGGTTACGCCGTGGTAGAGCTGAATGTCTTGGACAAACTCGCTCTTTTGAGAGTTTACTTTCACGTAGAATCCAAGGCCGAGGATCGTTTGGCTCACCTTCATTATGTTCGAATCGCTGCTGTAACTGTAGATTGTTTTTTTGGTCTCAAAGTAATCCAACGTCGGCTCAATGGTGATTTGCATCGTTCCGAAGGATTCGGCATACACTTCATCTTGTGCGCCGGTAAGGGTTGAACTGATAGTGTAACCGGTCAGCAGGGTAGTTGAATCGAAGTCTTTTGATGGTTTGATTAGATATGCTTTGCCTGCTTCGATGGGGCATTGGATATCAGCCATATCCACGCGACCGAAGAACATAGTCAATTGGGAAGCGCCTTCATCGAAGTGAGCAAATTTGAAGTCCTCGATTTCATAGTCGGCACCAAAGAGTTCTTGGGCTTGGTTTAAGGTGAGGGCGAATGGCAGACAGATTGCGCTCCACTTGTCTTTCGGGTATGAGGCAATTACTGCAATGGTGGGCGCTTGGCCTTCGTACTGCTCTATGGTGTAGGTGTTGGAGATGTAAGATTGGTCGAGGAATGCGCCGGTGACGTCGGTGGTGGTGATGTCGGCGGTGGCATCGGCGATGTAGCCGGTGTAAGGCTTGAGGTCGGCGCTCTCCATGTGTTTGAAGTAGGGATTGCCTTCGCTATCCACGGCAAGCACGGCCACGTTACTTTTGGTTGTGGCTTCAAGCGCGCCGTCCAAGCTGCTGTACGCGCTGATTTTCTGCGGGTTGTGCAGGTCGGCGATGGTGCCTGAGAGGTTGAGGGTGTAGGTGCCGGTATTTTCGGTGGGGATGTACACCACGCATGCTGCTCCGGCGGGCACGTACATCACTTCAATCAAGCGCACTTTATTATCCACGACCTCGCCTACGGCGCGAATCTTGCTGCCTTCGGGCAGGTCTTTGAGGTAGAGGTCGCAAGGCAAGCATAGCGAGTACCAGCCGGTGTCGTTGAGCGTCAGCGGGAAGGTGACATTGCCTTCCTTTGTGTAGCTCTGTACCGTAGCGTCCGGGCCAAGCCAGAAGGCGTAGTCCTCGTTCGGGTCAATAATGTATGTGGGCACTGTGGTAGTCTTCGCGGTTTCATTGTTGATTGCCACATTCGGCAGTTCCCAAGCGCGAGCGTCTGCTTCATCAAGGTAGACCACTGTGTTGGGTGTTTCGAACGACAGTGGACGAATTGCATCAATGGTTACCGCTTGGAGTTCGCAATTTGTGCCGGTGTAATGCTTGGCATTCACATTCACGGGATTGAGATAGCTATTTGCTGCGAAGGCTGTATTCTCGCTGAAGTTTGCACGCAAATCAGCGTAAGTGTCGACGCGGTTGGAGGAGTCGTAGCCTACGGTTGTGCCTACAGCAAGGTACCGGTTATTGGTAAATGTGCCGTAATTCGTTGTGATGATACCGGGGCGATAGTTACTTGTCGGAGTATTGTTTGCGATACTAAATGAGACAACGGCGTAACAGTTTTCGACAGTGCCATAGTTGACGTTGCACACACCGTTTTGATAAACATTATCAGTAGTGCTTTCCTTGAGGTAGGTATTGAGCGAGCCTACAAAGTAACAGTTGGAAATGGTGGAGCCTTCGTAAACATAGCCGCAGATGCCGGCGCAATAGGATAATGACGGGGAGGTGGAAGAGCCGTCGAACTACCACAAGTCGCCGGAGGCATAGCAGTTCTTCACGGTGCCCGTGAGTGTGCTACCTGTGCCGACAATCAAGGCAATCGGTGCCACATTTTCGCATCCTTCAACGGCGGAGAAATCCACCAAAGCTAAATTTTCGACCGTGCCGCACATATATCGGAACAAGGAGCCATCGGAAGCGACCATACCGCGAATATGATGGCCGGCGCCATCAAAGTGTCCTTGGAAAGCGTGGTCGACATCGTAACCTATAGCAGGGAAGGCCTCGCTGCTCATGCTGATGTCGGCGTTCAACTTGTAATAAACGCCGATAGTTGTCATTGAACGCGATTCTTCTTGCATTTGGCGCAAATCTTCCTCTGTCTCAATGAGATATGGTTCGGTTTCGGTGCCGGAGCCTTTTCGGGCGCTGAGGATGCCACCACAAGCCACAGGCAGCGGTGCGCCATTAAATGAGCTCGATTCATTATTGTATCGACCCCAGATGGTGCGCGATGAGCCGCTGTTGAGAGTGGTCAGGTATGCGTCGTTGGTAAGCAAGTCGGAGCAATATGTAGCGTTAGTAATGCGGCTACTCTCCATCGGGCTGCTATTTAATGTCACATAGTGGTAAATATTACCCGAATTTTTAAGAGTTTTTGAATTACTATCGTCAGCTATAACCGGGTCAACTATGTCGTCACCGGCAGTTTCAGTACTTGAGTATGAGGACTTTGACGCTATCACACAATTATTGACAGTAACATCTCCTTGACAATTGCCGATAAGTTGTCCAAAGTATCCATAACAGGGGCCAGTGTTATTAAGAGAGATTTTGCTAATCACGGCGCAATTAGTGCACTCGGCATCCTCATCACAATTACCGATTAATCCGCCTAAGCCATAATCGTTACTGATCGGATTATTCAACTCTATATTGCCGATATAGGCTGACTCATTAATACTTAGTGTATAGCCATTGTGTAAACCGACAATTCCACCAACTCCGGTGGTGAGACCTCTCTTGTAGGAATTACACGGATTTTGGATATCAACCGTGCTTAAGCATTGATTGATAAAGAGGTTGTCATAGTTATATCCGATAAATCCGCCGACAGCATAATCGCTACTGGCTGTACCTTTGATACATATTTTTCCATCGGCTTTGCATCGATTAAAGTACAAATCGCCGTTATTTTTAGCAACAAAGCCTCCGTAATAACCTCCGTATATCTCTTCTAAAAACTGTATCTGTACCGAGCAATCATTAAATACCACAGTATCATCAGCAGAATAAGCGAATGTACCATAGTTAATAACATCTTTCCAAACGTCCGGTTGGTAAAAACACGATACATTTTTAATATGTACATTATTGAAAACGGTATTTTCGGATTTGTATGTTAATACACTAACTCCGGCGTAGGATTTATTCACAGGCAATGCAACATAGTCAAGAGTGACATTGCTGATAGTAGCATTTTCCGTATTACCGAAAAGGCCGAAATCATAATCTTCGTGGAAGACCAAGCCGGTGATGGTATGTCCGCGGCCATCAAAATTGCCGCAAAAGACACCGCCGGATAGTTTGATAGGCAGCTTCGTATACGAAGAATAATTGGTCTGGGTAAAGGGTTCGCTTACGTCATTGAGCACGATGTCAGTGGTGAGAACATAGTACTTACCCTTGGTGTAGCTTGCACTTGCTTTTTTACAGATGTAAGATAAGACGACCATGTCATGCGCAGTAGAGATGCGATAAGGGTCGGTTTGCGTGCCCGAGCCGGAGAACGGCTTGTCGGGTATTTCCTCGGGGATGGCCCAAAGAGACTCAGCCGAAGCTGAGATGGTGACGCAAGCCATCACAGCAAGGCAAATTAATCTGAAAATGTGTTTCATTATTGTTAGTTTTATTGGTTTACAATGATTTTGCGTGCGGAGCCGTCGCTCATCAGCAGGATGTTGACACCGCGTTGCGGGGCGGTGAGGCGGCGGCCGCTGAGGTCGTAGATGCCCACCACTTCAGCCGGAGCGCCCGTGGGCGACTCAACGCCGGAGGTTACATCGTGGTATATATTCAATTCTTTCGGGCTGAAGTTTCGCGTCTTGATATAGAATAATAAGCCGTTGACTGCAGCTTTGTAATACAGAATTTGAGTGAATTTATCCTTCTCGGCATCATAAACGAAGGAAACGATTCCTTCGCCCAAAGCAGTGAAGCCGGAATCATAGCTGGGGAACAATTGCAGGGTGAAATCGCCCGACGAAGAGCTGCCGGCAAAGTCAGCTTCGAAGATTTCATTCGTTACCGACACGTCGGTGAATTCCTTGCCGGATACGAAATCAGTGCTCGGTTTAATCAAATAGGGTTTGCCGGCTTGTAAGGGGCATTGCATATTCGTTAAATCTACACGACCAAAGAATAGTGTCAGGCCGTCGTCGGCGGAATCGTAGTGGATGAATTTCAGGTCTTCAACCGCGTAATCGGAGCCGAACGCGGCACGAGCATCTTCGACACTCACATCAAACGGAAGCACGATTGGGTTCCACTGACCGGCGGGGAAGGAGGCTCGCACAACCACCGGTATCGGTTGGCCGACATAGAGGTTGATATTATTTGTATTGCCGTTATACGATGAATCGAGGTATAATTCCTCACGCGAAACGACTTCCATATCCGTGGCTGTTTCTTCCAAATAAATGCTGAACGGAGCGGCAGTGATATTGTCGTAGTGTTTGAAGATGGGGTTGCCATCCGCATCAACTTCAAATACAGCCGCATTAGTTAGTTCAGTGTTTTTGAACAAACCTAAGACGTCGCTCTCTGTGGTAATGCGACGGGGGATACTGGAAAATTTGCCGGAGAGGTGAAGCACTAACGTGCCGGAGCCTTCAATGTAAGCCACGCAAGGTCGGCCGGCCGAGATATCGTTCACCTTCTCCATATTGATTTTGCCCTCGCCTTTGCGGCCAACATAATACAATTCGCTACCCTCGGGGAGGTCGTCCACCGACAATTGGCAAGGCAAACACAGGCCATACCACTTGCGGCCATCAAGTTCCAATGGATATGTGAGAGAGCCTTTGGAACCGTAAGAACGGAAGCCCGACTGCGAGGTGAATACGAAATCATAGCCCGGCACAAGATCGAGGTTGGTGACGGTAACCCAGTGAGTGTCGGCGCGATAGATAGCCATGTTCGGCAAAGTCCAGAGGCGAGTTTCGTCGCTGTCGCCGCAGTAGGAGCGAATGAAATTGGGCTCGGTGAGCGGTAATCGCGCGCCGTCGATGGCGGTATCCACGCTGTTGACGTTCACCTCATAGTGCTTGGCATTGAGCAAATAAGGCAACTGTTGTCCTTCGCCCCAAGCGGAATAAGGGCTGAGGGCAGAATTCAGCTCAGCGTATGAGGAGACGCGTGTGCCGGAAACGTTAACATTATCATTATCAGACATATAGAAGCAATAGTCGACTGTGGCGGAATTGCTGCAGCATATACCATATAATTGCGTTGCGTTGAAATCGCCGAAAGTTGAGGCATCGAAAATGGCAAAACTGCGTTGCACCGTGCCGTAGTTGTTCACCACTAAGCCACCGATTTTCGCGGAGAAAGTGGGCGTCCAACCGTCAGGGGCCTCACCGCTGAGCGAGGTCGAAAGCGAGCCGATGAAATAGCAGTCAGCAATAGTTGAGCCTTCGTAAACCGAGCCGCACAGGCCGGTACATCTAACGTCTTGGTTGGAATTAGAGTAAATGGTAGAGGCATCGCAGCCGGCGGATAAGTCGGCTAAGACGTAGCACTGTTCAACTGTTCCTTGGTGAACCGTTGACGATTCTTGGCCATATTCGCTATACGAGCCGCCAACCAAAGCGGCTAAGGGGGTGAGGTTACTGCAAGTTGCGGAGGTGGTGAAATCAAACAAGGCCAAGTTCTTGACCGTGCCGGCCAAGTACCCGAACATAGAGCCATCGGACGACACGATACCGGAGATGTAGTTGCCGCCGCCATCAAACACACCTTTAAAGGGGTAGTCCATAGTGCCAATCGAAGCCAAGGTTTCGCTGCTCATCTCGATGTTGGCTGCCAGGCGGAAGTACTTGTCTTCCATGCTGTTGCCGCCATTTACGGCTTTTACAACCTCGCGGAGTTCGGCTTCGTTGTAAATTAAATAAGGGCTGTCGGAGGTGCCGGCACCCTCGAGCATCGACACCACACCTCCTAAGGAAATGGGGAGCGGCAAGCCGTTAAAGAAGCTCTCACTATTATTGAGACGGCCCCAAACGGTGCTGCCTGCTGTGGTGTTAAGTGTTTGAATCATTGCATCTTCGCGCAATTGGTCGAGCGTGCATTCTGTGCATCCATCCAGCGCGGGATATTTACCGGGTTCGTAAAAGTATGTATTGCTGAATGTGCCGGAGGAAGTATACCAAATTTCCGCACAAACCGGATTAAAGCCTTCGACGGGAAAAACTGCGCCTTGCACATTGTTGACACAGGCTACCACACAGTTATTTACGGAGTATTCACCGCCAAAAGCACCAATCAAATTCGACACAGTCCATCCGGAAATACCACCCGAGTCAGAAAATTGAGTGTCGATAGGGCACAAATTAGCGCAATTGGTTATCGATGAAGTGCCGTACAAATAGCCGGCAATACCGCCGATGTTGATAAGATGCGACTCACCAATCTTACTATTGATGAAACTCATTGAGCCTAAATTGGCACACTCGGTTATGGCAAGTTCGCTTTCGTGAATGCTGCAGCCAACGATGCCGCCTATGCGCACCAAAGTGGAAGTAGCGCCGGTGTAACGGGTATAATCGAGTGTTGACGCGCACTTGCTGATATTTACATTGTTATCGGCGAATGCCATTATACCGCCGAAATAGACACAACTCTTTTCGAAAGTGGCGTGGTCGGTCATCTCACCCGAGACTGTACAATCGCTTATTATCCAATTGGTGTCGTAAGATTGGCTTGAGCCAACGATACCGCCAAAGTAATGAGCGGAATGGCGAAGTATCACGTAGCTGTCGAACGAGCACTTTGAGACCACGATGTCGTCGGTGGTGAAGGCCCAGGAAGTGCGATTCGTAGCCAAGATACCGCCGAACAGTTCAATATGATAAGCATCTACAATGGCATTCTGCACCTTGATGTTGACAAAAGAAGCATCGCGAGCATAGAGCGATACAATTGCTGCAGTATGGTACAAGATGGTGCCGTCGGCATCTTTATTATATGGACTATAATACAAAGGGCGTTCAAACACCACGTTGCGCACGGAGCCGCCTTTAACATTGCGGAAGAAAGCGCCTTCGTCGCGGATGTATAGGGCCTTTGATAGTGTGGCCGTGGCCGTCAAAAGTGCCTTCGAAGTCATCGTCGCTGAAGGTGCCTTCGCGACCAATCATCACCCACGGGGTGTAATTGTTTAAGTACGCTATTTGATGATTGGTTTCATAGAAGACGATGTCGTTGAGGGTTATGTCGGCAGTTAGCGCCACGTATTCACCCTCGAAGTCTTCGCCGTCGTTGACCAACCAAGCGAAGTTGGCCAACTGTTGGGCTGTGGCAATGCGGTAGGGGTCGTTGATGGTGCCCGTGCCGCCATCGAAGGGCGTTTCGGGCTTGGATTCTGGATAAGCCCATGAGCCGGCAGTTGCCGACAGCGTGGTAGCGGTCAGCAACAGCAATGCAAACAGTAAACGTGCATGGAGTAAAGTTTTGTACATATTAATCACTAAATTATATATTAATCTAAATCAAAGCCTTAATTAACTTCGATACTGCAATCAATTGACAAAATTACAAAGAAAACAGCGATTGGCAATCACCCCCCCATTTTTAAGAATAATTAACATGCAAAGATGGGCGATGCCGCCTCGCCACATGACCGCACCGTGAGCGGCGGGTGCAGCGCTGCCACAGGGCAGAGGCCGCCTCGCCATTGAACCACTACTCGGGCGATGGGTGGGCGCAAAACTGTGGCAAAAGTCAAAAAAATAATCAATTACCAACTGTGTTGCCCGTCCTGTATGCCGAGGCAAGCAGACCCCGAGGCAAGCCTCGAGGCTACAGGCTCTACTTGTTGACACCTGATTATCAATGGGTTACATCCTGTTCTACTGTTAAATCTCCTGTTCTTCTGTGGCTTTTTTGACGCGCTATTCACCACGATTGACTTTTGACACACTGTCGAGGCGCAACGCTGGGCGGAGCGGTGGCGGTGGGGGTTAGAGGAGGGCGAAGTCGGCTACTTGGGTCATGGTGTCGACGTAGTGGAAGGTGAGGCCGGCGGTGTAGTTAACGGGGATGTCTTCGATGTCGCGGCGGTTCTCGGCGCTGAGCACAATGGTGTTGATGCCGGCGCGTTTGGCCGCGAGGATTTTTTCTTTGATGCCGCCCACGGGGAGGACACGGCCGCGGAGGGTGATTTCGCCGGTCATGGCGATGCGTTCGCGCACCTTGCGACCGGTGAAGGCCGATGCGATGGCGGTGGCCACGGTGATGCCGGCGGAGGGACCATCCTTGGGAATGGCGCCTTCGGGGAAGTGGATGTGGAGGTTGAACTTTTCGAAGGCTTCAGCGGGGATGTTAAGTTGGGCACAGTGCGCTTTGACCCACTGCATGGCGATGGTGGCGGATTCCTTCATCACGTCGCCGAGGTTGCCGGTGATTGTGAGGCGTTCGCCTTTGCCGGGCGACAGGGATGCTTCCGCCAGAAGGATTTCGCCGCCGACTTGTGTCCATGCCAAACCGGTGACAACGCCGGGGAAGTCGTTGCCTTCGTACTTGTCCTTATTATATAATGGCAGGCCGAGGAGCTCGCGCAGGTCGTCGGGTTGGAGGTCGGTGGCCATGGGCGTGTTGCGCAACTTGGCCAAGATGGCTTTGCGCACCAAGGTGCCGAGCACGTTTTCCAAGCGGCGCACGCCGCTCTCGGCGGTGTAGTTTTCGATGAGGTAGGTGAGCGATTCGTCGGAGATATTGAACGGCAGTTCGTCGTCCTCCCAACCGTTGGCTTTCAGCACCTTAGGCAGCAGGTGGCGACGTGCGATTTCGATTTTTTCCTCCAACAGATAGCCACTGAGGTTGATGACCTCCATGCGGTCGAGCAGCGGGCCTTCGATGTTGGCCGAAGAGTTGGCGGTAGCGATAAAGAGCACGTTGCTCAGGTCGTAATCGAGGTCGATATAGTTGTCGTGAAAAGTGACATTCTGCTCGGGGTCAAGGACTTCGAGCAAGGCCGACGAGGGGTCGCCCTTGTAGTCCTTGCCGATTTTGTCCACCTCATCGAGCAGCAGCACCGGGTTGGTGGTACCGGCGGCTTTCATTGCCTTCATGATGCGGCCGGGTAGGGCGCCGATGTAGGTGCGACGGTGGCCGCGGATTTCGGCCTCGTCGTGCAAGCCGCCGAGCGACACGCGTTCGTACTTACGACCCATGGCCTTGGCAATCGATGCGCCGAGCGAGGTTTTGCCCACGCCGGGAGGACCCACCAAGCAGATGATGGGCGATTTGGCCTTGGGGTTGTGCATCACCACGGCGATTTGCTCCAAGATGCGTTGCTTCACCTTGTCGAGGCCATAGTGGTCATTTTCAAGCACTTCCACCGCCTTGTTGATATCGGAGTTAGTCTCGGATGGCTCACCCCACGGCAGTTCGCAGAGCGTTTCGAGGTAGGAATGTTGCACGGCATAGTCGGGCGACTGCTGGCCGATGCGTTTGAGTTTGGCAAGCTCCTTGTTGAAGGCCGCGCGCACCTCAGCGGGGAAGGGCAACTCCTTGGCGCGAGCTGCCAACACTTCGGCGGGATCGTCCTCGTCGGTGTCGCCATAGAGTTCTTCCTTGATGGCTTCCATCTGCATCTGCAAGAAGGCCGAGCGCTGGGTCTCTTTCATCTTCTCGGATGCTTGCTTGAGGATGTCTTGCGCCACATCTACACGTTTCTTTTCGTTGAGCAACAGCGACAGCAACGCGATGGCACGTTGCTCCGGGTCGTTCTTGGCTAATACGCGAATCTTATCGGTGGGGTCCAAGGGGAAGTTGGTGGCGATGAAGTTGGTGCGGTCGGGAAGGTTCTTCACGCCGCGGATGGCGTTCATCATGGTTGTGTCGCCGTTGAAAGCCTGCTTGGCCAACTCCTCCGACACGGCGGTAAGCGTTTCCATCACCTCGGCGTAGTGGTCGGGGTCAGCCACGTCGCGCTCTTCGAGCAATTGTATGCGAGCGTTGAGTTCACCCGGTTCGGATGGGGCGCTGCCCAATATGCGGAAGCGCTGTACACCGTGCACTAAGGCAGTGTATGTGTCGTCGGGCATCTCCAAAATTTGGAACACATAGCCCACCACGCCCAATCGGCGCAAGCCCTTGCTGATGGTGGGATGCTCCTCGTTGGGATCCTTCTGGCACACAATGCCGATGGGAAAGCGCTCCTCGGAGGCGCGTCGCGCCAAGCTCAGCGTGTACTCACGCGTGAGTGAAATAGGGATAGTCACACCCGGAAACATCACCAAATTGCGAGTGGCAAGAATAGGCAGATTCTCCGGGTCCGGCTTCTGATTAAACTCTGTGGTATCAATGTCGATGCGCCCGATGCGCACAGTGGTAGTATTGCTCATGTGTAGAATTTCCAAAAATTGACTGCAAAGTTACAAAAAATTTCGCAAATCCACAAGAGCCTATTCGAGCGAAATCACTTTGCGCGATTTGATAGCGGCGAACAGATTGAAGCACAGCCGATTAGCGGCCGCAGCAGTGTTTGTACTTCTTGCCGGAGCCGCAGGGGCAGGGATCGTTGCGGCCGGGCTTCTTCACAATTGGTATGGCTCGCTCTTTTTCTCTGATTTGCCGCCGGGTTCGGTCGAGGTATTCCGCTAAGCGTCTTCTCGAAGCCCTAAGAGACTCAACTTCTGCACGTCTACTCTTTAGTATGATTTGCATCCGCTCTTTTTCGAGTCGTAAGTGTTCGACTTCGTTGCGTAAATAGTCTCGTGCTTTTAGCAAAGAACAGCCATTGTACTTCCACTGTGGTAGGTTAATGACAAAGTCAGCAAAAAGTTTGTCACGTGATAAGCCATCCCACTTGTCTTCAGGAATAACATTGGTTAACAATTGGCTGTAGGCTTCAAAAGGTATTCCCAACAGAATGCAAGTCCACACGTTTGTAAAGATGACATCCAATTCTTTCTCATCGGTAACAAACTGACTTACAAACGAGTACAATTCATCTGCATACGGTGTGTGCAACTTAATCAATGGCATCTTGCCAAAGCCGAGCACTACCTCACGTTCAGAATCCAGGCAAGGTAATTTCAAGTAGGCTTCATCATACTTTATACGGCGTCGATAAGGCGAGTTGATATGCAGCTGGTCGTTAATAAACGTGCAGAGGCACTCTATAGCGATCACAGTTTGTGTTAATCGCGGATCTTCTGATGTTTCAAGCCAAGGTATCCACTTGTCAATGAAAAGCTTGCTAATGGCTTTGTCCATGCAGTAAACGCCAAACTGATTGGCATAGCCGATGAAGTATTCTTCCAATTCCAATCGGCCGCTTTCGCGACGTTGCTTCATCTCTTGTTCGATCAACGGACGAAGCACATCGGCAAAATCCTCCACCAGCACAGCCGGTGCTGTGTAGTCCTCTCCGGCATACACCAATCCAAAGGAAATCAGCGTAATTTCTTCTTCCAAATGGAGGTAGTCAATGCTTTCCATTTTGCCGTTGGCTACATCAAGCAATACTTGCAAGTTGTAGTACGGCAAACAATGTACAATCTGCTCCGGATTCTCGTGAATAGCCTTGCTGATGTCCGTCGGCTTCTCATCATCTGTTGTGCCTTCCTCGAAGTTCCACTTCAAGATTTTTGCGAAGCGGTCAAGTTCCGAGGGAGGGTAGCCTCTCAACTGTTCTTCTAACGTAGGTATACTCATATTAGAATAGTTTTAAATCGATTTAGCGGCCGCAGCAGTGTTTATACTTCTTGCCCGAGCCGCAGGGGCAGGGATCGTTGCGGCCGGGTTTCTTGCCGATGATCATCGGTGTTGAATCGGGTCCAATAGTGATGGGCGATTCTTGAGCTTTTTTTGCAGCGATTATTTTAGTTTCATTCACAGAGTATCCCAAAAAACGCCAGATGGGCACATCGTGTAAAAAATCTAAAGTAGCTCGTTCAATTTGTTCGATACAATCCCAATCGAGAGCTAACTGCGTCCTAATGTAGTTCACAATTTTTAAAGGCTTGTCGGCAAGTGCACCCAACCAAGATACCATCATCACTTTTTGAATATCTTTTTGTTCTATGCCAAAACTCTCCATTAGCGAAACCAATTGCTTGGCTGAGGGCTTATCAAACTTCAACCATGGCATTGTGCCCATCCCATAAATGAAGTCATCGTCATAATGTACCATTTGCCCTAAATTGTGTATTTCGGCATGCTCGAAAATAAAGGGCGAACAATAATAGAAATTGTCGTCTGTAATGCGACAGAGTAATGAGAGAGCATTCTCAATATCGTAGACTCGCGCAGCCACCTCTACTTCGGCATTGAACAAAACTTTCTCGCATTGTATGACAAAGTCCTCCGATAACATAATCCCAAAAGTATTGGCATATCCAATGACATACTGTTCAAATTTGTAGATGCCGTTGGCACGTCGGCGCTCGATCTCTGCCTCAATTACCGGTTTGTACACATCAACCAAATCCGGTTGGAATACTGGCACATAATTATTGCTTTCGATAGCATATACTAATCCGTAATTATGGAACTGTACATACTCAACGTAGAAGTCAAACTCCTCTGTAGATAACTTACCGTTGATTGCATCTAAGAACAGTTGCAAATTGTAGCAGGGAAGATACTTTACCACATTTTGAGGAGACTTCCGAATTAATTGAGCTAAGGCTTTCACTCGTTCAACTTTACTAAACTTCAACGGAAAACTGATATCCAAATGTTCAGCCCATGTATTGAGTTCCTTAACTTTAGCCTCCGCCAGTAGTTCTTCTAAAGTCGGTGAATTGCTATTATTTCTTTCCATTTCTCGAATTTTTCTTCAAAGTTACGACAATTTCTCCAATCCGCCAAACAAAATACATTTTCCATCGAAAATTTTGCAGAGCGGTCAAAATTTACTTCATTTGCTAATGCACTCAGGTTAGCGACCGCAGCAGTGTTTGTACTTCTTGCCCGAGCCACAGGGGCAGGGGTCGTTGCGGCCGGGCTTCTTGCCGAAGGAGATGGGCATCGGGGCGGGGTCGGGTTCGAAGATTTTGCGCTGTCGCAAACTTTGTTTTCTTTTCTCTTCAATTTCGAGAGATTCTATGGAAGAATGACCATTGAATCCCCAAATAGGCACATCATTCAGAAAAACGGTTGCGGAGCTTAAAATGCCTTGTAAAGCGTCAAGGTCTCGCGATATACGTTGAACGATGTTGACAAATTCATTGGGGTGGCATCGGTTATTTTTTTGCCACCACAGTTCTAAAATGGCCGGTTTAATATCTTCCGGTTTAACGCCGTTACTTTCCATAACGGATTGCAGCCGTTTTGCCGAACGCATCTCGAACTTTATTGAAGGCATCTCGCCCATAGCTAATATAAAGTCGTCGCTAAATTGTTTGCGCTCATAATCCTTGCGTAAAAAGTTGGGAGAGTCTGCGAATGGTGAAAGTATATCGATTCCATTGTGAGATACGTCTATCAATGGTCCGAGAGCTGTGATGAGTTGACTTAATACTAAGGACGCATTATCGCCATTGAGTTTGGCAAAATCAGAATCATAAAACCCCGGAACGATGTCTGCAGGTGAAACGCATCCATAGATGTTAGCCATACCTAACAGATACTTCTCATAATCGGCAAAGCCATTTGAATTACGATACTCAATCTCTTCACAGATTACGGGTCGATAAACATCGACCAATTCAGGGCAGAATTGGGGTGTGAGCGGTATGAGTATATTCTCATAAACCAACCCGAATGTGTGGTATGCAATCTTTTCGAAGCAAAATTTATACTCATTCATCGAGATTTTGCCATCGATTACATCCAATATCATTTGCAAGTTATAAGTTGGCAAATGCTTTACTACATTCTTCGGGAACTGTACTATTGATTTAGCCAAATAATGCACTTTCTCGGCCTTGCGCGACTTAGAGCTGACATTTACCCCCAACAATCGAATCCAATGATTGATGTCGTTGAGAGTGTATTGTCTGATTATTTCCGTTAAAGTAATGGGTAATTCATTCATTGGTCCAATTTTTTTGTAAAGTTACGACAAATTTTCCAAACCACCAAATAAAATGCAAATTCGCGGGCGGATTCGCGTGAAGATGGGCCAATTTTTTGAAATTATTTTGCGTAACAGAGATTTTTTTGCTATTTTTGCGGTGTCTTTCTAATCCTAAGAGTCATGACTGTTACTAAACCGATTTATACACCTGACAAGATTGATGCCGACCGCCGCGTGTTGGAGTTGCTTTCGCAATCGTTTCCCAACATTTCGGCCGCGTCGACCGAGATAATCAACCTCGAAGCTATCCTCAACCTGCCTAAGGGCACGGAGCACTTCGTGGCCGATATCCATGGCGAGCATGAAGCGTTTCGCCACATCCTCAAAAACGCTTCGGGCAACATCAAGCGCAAGGTGACCGACATTTTCGGCACTTCGCTCAGCACCGACGACATCCGCCAACTCTGTTCGCTCATCTATTATCCGGAGCAGAAGTTGGAGTACATCCACGCCGGCGATGAGGAAAACCTCGATAACTTCTACAACATCACCTTGCACCGCTTGGTGAAAGTGTGCCAGTCGGTGTCGTCGAAGTACACCCGTTCGAAGGTGCGCAAGGCGTTGCCGCCCGATTTCGCTTACATCATCGAGGAACTGCTGCACGAATCTCCCAGCGACGACAACAAGCAAGCCTACTTTAACCGCATCATCGAGACTATCATCTCCACCGGCCAGGCCGACGCGTTCATCGTGGCCATGTGCAACGTGATTCAGCGTCTGAGCATCGACCAATTGCACATCTTGGGCGACGTGTACGACCGCGGCCCGGGTGCGCACCTCATCATGGACACGCTGATGGACTATGGCAAGTTCGACTTCCAATGGGGCAACCACGACGCGCTGTGGATGGGTGCTGCCGCCGGTAGCGAGGCATGCATTGCCAACGTGTTGCGCATCTCCTTGCGCTACTGCAATATGACTACTTTGGAGGACGGCTACGGCATCAACCTCGTGCCCTTGGCCACTTTCGCTATGGAGACTTACGGCAAAGACGATTGCGAGGCATTCGAGCCCAAAGTCGATGCCGACAACCCCATCACCGAGAAGTCGAGCCGTCTGATTGCGCGCATGCACAAGGCCATCGCCGTGTTGCAATTCAAATTGGAAGCGGCGCTGATTGACCGCTATCCGCAATGGAACATGGCCGACCGCAAGCTGCTGCACTGCATCGACTTCGAGCGCAAGACCGTGAACCTCTACGGCACCGAATACCCCATGCGCGATTGCAACTTCCCCACCATCGACCCCAAAGACCCATACCGACTCACCACCGAAGAGGCCGAATTGGTGGCCAAACTGCGCCACTCGTTCTTGGTGAGCGACAAGTTGGCTCGCCACATGAAGTGCCTGTTCCGCCACGGCTCGATGTACAACGTGTGCAACAGCAACCTGCTGTTCCACGCCTCGATTCCGTTGAACGAAGACGGCACGTTGCGCGATTTGGTCATCGACGGCACGCCTTACCACGGCATTGGCCTGATGCGCAAAGTGGAGCAAGTGATGCGTGCGGCCTTCAACATCGAAGTGCCGGTACAGGAGCGCACCCAAGCCGCCGACTTCTACTGGTATCTGTGGTGCGGTCCCGATTCGCCGCTGTTCGACAAGCAACGTATGACCACTTTCGAGCGCTACTTCATCGCCGACAAAGCCACCCACAAAGAGAAGGAAGGGTTCTACTATCAGCTACGCAACGACCCGAAGGTGTGCGACATGATTATGGACGAGTTTGGCGTGGAAGGCGCTTACCGCCACATCATCAACGGCCACGTGCCGGTGAAGCTCGGCAAGGGCGAAACGCCCATCCGCGCCGAGGGCAAACTGATGGTAATCGACGGCGGCTTTGCCAAGGCATATCACAAGACCACCGGCATGGCCGGCTACACGTTGGTATACCACAGCCGCGGCTTCCAATTGGTGAAGCACGACCCGTTCACCTCAGCCGAAGAAGCCATCCGCAACGGCTCCGACATCGTCAGCACCATGGAAATTGTGGAACTAAGTCAATATCGTATGCGCGTGCGCGACACCGACAAGGGCCGCGAGCTGCAGTCGCAAATCAACGAGCTGATTGAGCTGCTCTACGCCTTCCGCCAAGGCATCATCAAGGAGCGCACAGTGAGCATACGTCGTTCGAAATAATAACTCATCAAAACTGTAACTATCTATGAATGTAGGAGATAAGATTCCCGAAGTATTAGGCGTGGACCAAGACGGTCGCGAAATCAAAGCGTCCGACTTCCGCGGCCGCAAAATCGTGTTGTATTCCTATCCCAAGGCCAACACCAGCGGCTGCACCGCCGAGGCTTGCTCGCTGCAAGCCCACCGCGCCGAGTTGCAAGCTGCAGGCTATGAAATCATCGGCGTGAGCAAAGACCGCCAAGAGCTGCAAAAGAAGTTTGCCGACGCGCAAGGTTTGGAGTTTCCGCTGATTGCCGACACCGACACCACGCTGCTGCAAGCCCTCGGTTGCTGGGGCGAGAAGGTGGCCTGCGGCCGTCGCACCGTGGGCATTCTGCGCACCACTTACTTGGTTGACGAAGAAGGCGTTATCACTAAAATTTTCACCCCGAAGGAAATCAAGACCAAGATTCATGCCGAACAAATCTTGGCCTACCTCGCCGATAAATGAATCACGGGGTGAAAGGCCACCTGTGTATGGTGGGCGCCAACACCTTATGGGGGCTGATGTCGCCGGTGGCCAAATTGGTGATGAGCGTGGGCGTGGTGACGCCGCTGTTCTTAGCCAACTCGCGGATTGTGGGCGCGGCCGTGCTGTTTTGGTTGCTGTCGTTGACGCAGCCATATCAACGTGTGCCCGCGGCTGACCTGTGGCGCTTGGCCGGGGCTGCCGTGCTGAGCATTTTGCTCAATCAGGGCAGCTTCATTATGGGGGTAGGGTACACCTCGCCCGGCGAGGCGTCGATTATCACCACCACCATGCCTATGTGGGTGATGGTACTGGGCGCTTTGTTCTTCGGCCAACGGCTCACCGGTCGCAAAATTCTCGGCATCGTGCTCGGCGCCGGAGGCGCCATCACGCTGATTATCAGCGGTATGAGCACCGTGGTGCGCGGCAATAATCCGCTGTTGGGCGACATGTTGGTGCTCACCGCGCAGCTTTCCTACGCCACATACCTGCTCATCTACTGCAACTTCATCAAGCGCTACTCGTTGGTGACGCTGATGAAGTGGATGTTCACCTTCGCCTCCATCGGCTCGCTGATTGTGACCTTCCCCACGCTACTTTCCACCAACTACGCCGCTATGGACTGGATGCAAGTGGGTGGTGTGGCGTTCGTGGTGGTGGGCGGCACGTTCTTGGCCTACGTATTTATGATGTACGGCCAGAAAAACCTGCGCCCGGAGGTGGTGGGCATGTATAATTATGTGCAACCGGTGGTGGCCTCGCTCGTGGGGCTGTCGCTCGGATTAGACCGCTTTTCGTGGCTCAAAGGCGTGGCTATCGTAATGATTTTCAGCGGTGTATACATTGTGGCCACGTCGAGAAAGGAGGTAAAGGCATGAGCGAACTGCCTATTGAAGTGCATCCGTGGGAGCCATGGGCACCGGAGGGTGCGCGCGTGTTGATGCTCGGTACATTTCCGCCCGGGCGGCATCGCTGGAGTATGGATTTCTACTATCCCAACCCCACCAACGACTTCTGGCGCATCATCGGATTGCTGTTCGAGGGCGACCCGTTGGCGCTGTGGATTGCGGCGGAGAAGCGGTTCGACTTGGCTCGTATTCAGCAACTTACCACTCGCTGCGGCATCGCCATGAGCGACACATGCGTGCGCATCCGCCGATTGCAAAACAATGCCTCCGACAAGTACCTCGAGGTGGTGGAGCCGCGCAACATTGCCGCACTGACCGAGCAGATGCCGGCGCTCACCGACATCGTAGCCACCGGCGAGAAAGCGTCCACACTTTTGGCCGAAGCAACCGGCTCCGCCGTGCCCAAAATCGGCGAGTACAGCTTGTGGCAATTCCACGGCCGCCCCATCCGCTTGTGGCGTCTGCCATCGACCTCGCGCGCATATCCTTTAGCCTTGAAAGCCAAGGCCGATTTCTATCTGAAAATGTTTAAAACTGCCAACATACTATGAGCAAATTCCACGACCGATTCTTCGCCAAAGCCGGCGGCCTGAAACCGGTGAGCGATGGCAACATATTGATTTCCAACCCGTTCTTAGCCGAGAAATGGTTCTGCCACTCAGCCATCTTTATGCTTCATGCGCCCGACGACCACGGCGCCATGGGTCTTGTGCTCAACAAGCAAATCGACTGCACGCTCAAGGACATCGACACCGTGTGCAACACCACTCGCGCCGTGCCGCTCTACTGCGGCGGACCGGTGGGCCACGATGAGTTGCATTTCATCCACACCTTGGGACCGGAAATCATCGCCGACGCGCAGGAAATCATCCCCGGGGTGTACGTCGACGGCAAGTACTCCGACGCAATCGACTACGTGGAGCAAGGCTACGACACCGAAGGCTTCATCCGCTTCTTCGTGGGTTATAGCGGCTGGGACGCCGGGCAATTGCAACAAGAACTCACCGACAACACTTGGGCTGTGACCTCGGTGGAGGCCAACGCCCAACTGCTCACCGGCCACGGCGACGAGTACTGGCACCGCCTTGTGCGCAGCCTCGGCATCAGCTTCCGCTCGTGGCGCGTGGTGCCTCAGAATCCGTTAAACAATTAACTATCTTACGCTTATGATTTCAAAAGTGTGTAGTATCTTAACTATCTGTACATTAGGCATTTGCACCGCCGTAGCTCAATCCGACAGCATCGTGCCTTCCGGCTTTGAGCAGTTAGACCAATGGACTGCAATGTGCAAAGTGGAACGGCCCAACGCCTTGGGCTACCCCGGCAACTATGCATCACGCTTGGATGGCTTCTACCAATGGTATACCGCCAACGGCATGGAGAACATTCTCATAAACAACGCCGGCGACCCGTTCGCGCAGTCAGGTACGTTGTCGTCGCTCACCTTCGAACGCGAGGTCATCGAAAGTTTCGCACCGCTCTACGGCTTCGACCTCGATAACCTGTGGGGCATCGTGACCATGAGCGGCACCGACGGCAATAACCACGGACTTTATTTCGGCGTGAACTATTTGGTGAAGAAGACGGGCCGGATGCC
>JBJEKG010000050.1:0-4243 GCA_051878535.1 Muribaculaceae bacterium | reverse complement strand
GCCTTTTCCCAACTCAAATGTGATAAAGCGCGAGGTCGACACGCTCATCGATGAGTTCAGAAAGCCGAGCATACCCACGATTCCGCCGACCACGCCATAGATGCCGTAATCTTCCACGCCCAATGCCTCAAGCACTACTCGCGAGGTGTATAGCCCCACGATTACCACAAAGAACATGCGGATATAGAGCACCAGTGTGTTCTTGGCGATGCGGCGGTTGTCGGAGATAGCTTCAGCCATTATTTTAGTAATCCCAGGTAATATTGGTTTTTACGACTTTGGCGGGGTTGCCGGCGAGGATTGTGTTTGGCTCGCAGCTCTTGGTTACAACAGAGCCCATAGCAATGATGGAATCGTGGCCGATTGTAACACCTTTGAGTATTGTGGCATTTTTACCGATCCATACGTGGTTACCTATGACAATATCTTTGGGGTGGTTTATTGGATGATTTGAGCCAACTTGGAATATACGGTGAGAATCGGTGTTGCGCACCTCAATGCCGTAAGAGAACATACACCATTCACCAACGGTGATTGAAGCGCCGATTGATATGAATATAACATCGCGTATGCCTGCACGGCGTTTGATGTGTAGCGTACCATCTCCTTGCAATATAATCTTTGCGCCTCCAAAAAGTTTTACTTCATCATCAATGATAAGTCGGTTATTGTCACCAGAGATGGTGATAGTGGAGCGTTGCATTATACAATTGGGTCCAATGATGACTTCGTTGTTGTTGCCATCAACAACAATGCGGAAATGGTGGAGCTTGGATTGGATTGAGATACGATTGTTGATCCCACGTGAGGCTACCCCCCCCCCATATTTGCGTTTTAGTCTGAATATCAGATATTTAAGTAGGTTTAGCATTCTGTGAAATTGAAATTATAGATGGTCGGAATCTATTTAAATACTCATAATAAGTTCACCGGAATTGATGGCTTAATTGACTTTATGAAGATGTTGGTTTGTAGCCGATGAGGTAGGCGGCCAAGGGAAAGCCGGGAATTATTTTTGGGCTTGGGCGTACCAGCGGGCGAAGGCGCGGAGGCCTTGGCGCAAGGGGGTGGCGGGGCGGAAGTCGAAGTCGCGCTCGAGGGCGGAGGTGTCGGCGTAGGTCACGGGCACGTCGCCGGGTTGCATGGGAACGAGGCGTTTGTGGGCGTCGAAGTCGTAGTCGGCGGGGAGGACGCCGGCGGCAATGAGTTCTTCTTGTAGGATGGTGACGAAGTCGAGAAGGTTTTCGGGGTGGCTATTGCCGATGTTGTACACCTTATATGGCGGGATGGGGAGGCCGTCAGCGCCGAGTTGCTTCTCGGGAGCGTGTTGCATCACTCGCACGACGCCTTCCACGATGTCGTCGATGTAGGTGAAGTCGCGCTGGCAGTTGCCGTAGTTGAAGATTTCGATGGTGTCGCCCTTTACCAACTTGTTGGTGAAGCCGAAGTAGGCCATGTCGGGGCGGCCGGCGGGTCCGTAGACGGTGAAGAATCGCAGTCCGGTGGAGGGGATGTTGTAGAGTTTGGCGTAGGCGTGAGCCATCAACTCGTTGCTCTTTTTGGTGGCGGCGTAGAGCGACACGGGGTTGTCCACCTTGTCGTCGGTGGAGTAGGGCACCTTGGCATTTGAACCGTAAACGCTTGATGACGATGCGAATACGAGGTGCTCAACTGTGTGATGTCGGCACGCTTCCAATATGTTGTAGAACCCGATGAGGTTGGATTCGATGTAGGCGTCGGGGTTGGTGATTGAATAGCGTACGCCGGCTTGCGCGGCGAGGTTCACCACCACTTGCGGCCGGTGCTCGGCAAACAGTTGCTCGACTGCTTGCGCATTGGCTATGCTCTCTTTGATGAAGGTGAAGCGGGGAGCGAATGCGGAGAGTTCAGCCAAGCGCTGATGCTTGAGCGTTACGTCGTAATAATCTGTGATACAGTCGATTCCGATGACTGTGGTTGTGGGGAAGTCGACAAGTAAGCGGCGGCACAAGTTCGCGCCGATGAAACCGGCCGCGCCGGTCACCAAGATAGTTTTGCCGTCAAGGCATATATTGTATTGTAGCATAAGCAAGCATTAGCTGTAAAGGACGCAGGTAACTGCGAACGACAATGGCTTTAGTTGGCTATGTGGGATTGCTTCACTTTGTAAAAGCGAAGTAGTTGGGTGCTGATTTCAAATTAGGATGCGAATGTGAAGTGCGGGCTTGCTGTTCCCTCATTCCACCTTATGAGAGAAACAATTAATGCTATCTTCGGATAGACCGACTGGATGCACGTTATTCCTTTTTTAGGAGGCGGGCATCGATTGGAGCGCGCCATTCGAAGCCGCCGCCGGTGTCGAGGAGGATGCGGTAGATTACGGCGGCGCCGGGGGTGGTCGCTGTGTGCTCTGCTTCGGCTTGGGCGCGGGCGAGGGAGGGGGCGGGGAGGGAGGATGGGGAGAGGAGGGTTTCGACGGTGCCGGTGTAGCCGGTGTAGATGCCGCCGAGGATTATGACGGTGTCGCCGGGTTGGAGGGGAAGTTGGCCCACGGGGGCGACTTGGTAGTCGGGGGTGAATTGGTTGATGGTTTGTTGGAAGAGTTCCATCTGTGCCCGGGGGATAGGGGCGTATTGGCCTGAGTGGTCGGGGCGGTGTTTGAAGCACCAGGCGAGGTCGCCGATGGTGTTGAACAGGGGTTGGACATCGGTGATGGGGCTCCGGAAGAAGGCTATGTCGGGGAGGATGGGTTGGCGGTCGGTGACGATTTTGCGACCCACGCGGCGGGCGATTTCGTCGCAGGGGTAGAAGATGTCGGGCCGCGGGCCGTTGGAGTGGCTGATGCGGTGGTGGATTTGGTTGATTTTGATGCCGCGACGCAGGTGCATGGCAAACCATTGCGGGGGATTGTTGCAGAGCATTTGTGCCACTGCTTGGCGCAGGGATGCATCGGGCGTCGGCTCGGGGTCGGCGATGGCGAGGATGGGCAGGGCGGCGGGGACTGTGCCGAGTGTGGCCACGGTTTGGGCGGCGGAAGCGCCGGTGGCCATGGCGGCGAGTGCCCACAGCGCTTGGATGCACTCGTGGGCGGTGCCCATGGGGGTGATGTCGGCCTGCGCCAAGGTGTAGAGGAGGCCGTTCTCCACGGCGAGGCGAAGCTGGCGCGGGGTGCGCTGGCTTTGGGAGAGGGGGAAGACGAACTTGCGGCGCGGGTCGGCGTGGCGCTGTGCCACTTCGCGGCAGGGCTCGGGGAGGGCGGGGATGTCGCCACGGGTGAGGAGGGCGGCCTGCTCGGGGTCGATGGCGCCGGCGGCGATGGCAAGGATGAGGAGGTCGGCGTAGACGGACCGGTTGGCGGCCACTTTGGCCAAGGCCAGCAGGCGGGGTAGGGCGTCGACGGCGATGCTTGGAGCATCGGCCACGGCATCGAAGCGCTGCCGGAGCAGCTTGAACGGCTTGTCGTCGGCGAGCAATTCGGCCTTCACTGCGGCGGTGTGCAGCCCCGACAGCAGGTTGATGTACAGACGCACCGTAGCCGCTGTGGTGCCTTTGAGCGCTAATTTTATGACCCACTCCGACAGCGTCGGATATGAAAAAAGAATTTCAGCATCGGCGTTGGCCGGCGCGAAATTCTTCAACGAGGTAATTACGATGTTGTAGTTCTTTTGCGAGGCGGGACGCATCTCATCGACCTTCGATTGGAAGAAATCAAAGAGTGAATCGATGCTAACGGGGTGAATATCAACCGTTTGGTTCATCGCAAAAATTTAGGAAAATTGAAAAATAGGAGTGCTTACGTCTTCCCCTTACCTTAGAGTTGAATTGATGGCAAGGAATCCCGAAGTAAGGCATGTAACGCTCAAAGAATGAAGCAGTTGCATAATAAAAGCAAGGTGAAGCGGCGCGAAACCGACTTCGAATTCGAGTGCAAAGTTACGGATAATTTGTGATATAGACAAGAGTAAGGCCAATTTTTTGCAAAAAAAACGCGCTGAAAGTGTGTCAAAAGTCCGGAGCAGTCGAACGTGGACGAAAAAAACACAGGAGGACAGAAGGTTTAGCAGGAGAACAGGAGGTAATTAATTGAAATTAAGTAATATAAATCCTGTCCTCCTGCTAAATCTCCTGTCCTCCTGTGAACCCTTTGCACGCTTTGTCACACTATATAGAATTTTGACAAACTTTCACTATAGCTATAATAGCTACTATGGCCACGGCTCTTTCATTTAAAATTTGAAATAAAAACAAAGAACTAAAAGACGAA
>JBJEKG010000049.1:0-4260 GCA_051878535.1 Muribaculaceae bacterium | reverse complement strand
TAAAATAACAAAAAAATTGAGAATATCGGCTTTTTTTAAATGAAAGAGCCGTGTGAAATAAAAAATCGCTTGCAAAAAATTGGCCGAAAGCGGCGGTTGTTTGTGAAAAATTTATTAACTTTGCACACAAATCGCTATGGAGATTCGAAAGCGACATATTAAACCGTGTGATGCCTATGCACAAAATGTGTGGGCCGCAGGTTTAGCCGCATTACAAACCACATATTATATAATAATGTATACCCCGCAAGCCGGCCGGCTCGGGGTGTTTTATTTTTAACCAAGAAGAATATGCCAACAGTCGCCAAAGCCAAGCCAATCATTTATCAACTGCTTCCGCGCTTGTTCGCCAACTATACAGCCGAGCCTGTTCCCAATGGCACCATGGCCGAGAATGGTTGTGGTAAGCTCAATTCCATCACCCCCAAGGTGTTGAAAGAGATTCGCCAATTGGGCGCCACTCACGTGTGGTACACCGGTGTGATTGAGCATGCCCACACACCCGATTACTCGCGCTACGGCATCCCCGTGCACAATCCCAATATTATTAAAGGTAAGGCCGGCAGCCCGTATGCTATCACCGACTACTACGACATCGACCCCGACCTGGCCGTGAGCGTGCCGCATCGCATGCAGGAGTTTGAAGCCTTGGTGGCTCGCACTCACCGTGCCGGATTGAAAGTGATTATTGACTTCGTGCCCAACCACGTAGGTCGCGAGTACCACTCCGACGTGGCGCCCGTGGGCGTGGAAGACCTCGGCCAAGGCGATGACAAGGGGATGTTCTTCGCTCCGCAGAACAATTTCTACTACATCACCCGCCAGCTGTTCGCCCCTTCGGAGGTGGACCTCAGCGGCTACGATATGCCTTACGTGGAGTTCCCGGCACGCGCTTCGGGCGACGACTGCTTCACCGCATTCCCCTCGAAGTACAATTGGTACGACACAGTCAAGCTCAACTACGGCTACGACTACGGCGACGGTTCGCGCCACTACGACCCCATCCCCTCTACCTGGCTCAAGATGCTCCATATCCTGCGCTACTGGGCCGGCAAGGGCGTCGACGGCTTCCGTTGCGACATGGCTCACATGGTGCCCATCGACTTCTGGCGCTGGGCTATCCCGCAGGTGAAGGAGCTCAACCCCGACTTGCTCTTCATCGCTGAAATCTACGACGTGGCGCTGTATCGTCCCTATATCTACACCGCAGGCTTCGACTACCTCTACGACAAGGTCAACCTCTACGACAGTCTGCGCGCCATCGAATGCAGCAACCACTCCGCTGCCACCCTCACCTCCTGCTGGCAAACCGTCGATGGCATCTCCGACCACATGCTCAATTTCCTCGAGAACCACGACGAGCAGCGCTTCGCCTCGCAGCAGTATGCCGGCGACGCCAAGCGCGTGGAAGCCTCGCTGATAGTCAGCGCCATGATGTCCACCGGGCCGTTCATGCTCTATGCCGGCCAAGAACTCGGCGAAAAAGCTGCCGATGCCGAAGGCTACAGCGGTTACGACGGCCGCACCACCATCTTCGACTACTGGAGCATCCCCACCCTGCGCCGCTGGCTCAACCGCGGCAAGTGCGACGGCACCCTCACCGATGAAGAAGTGGCACTGCGCTCGCTCTACAACCGCGTGCTCACCCTGTGCAACAGCGAGAAAGCCATCAGCGAAGGCAGATTCTTTGACCTGATGTATGTCAACTATGAGAACCCGCGCTTCAACCCCCACCGCCACTTCGCTTTCCTGCGCCATCACGGCCACGACCTGCTGGTAATCGCCGTAAACTTCTCCGACCGCGAAGCCATTACCGAAATCAACATCCCGGCACATGCTTTCGAGTACTTGGAAATTTCGCGCGGTTTCGCAGTGGCAGAAGAATTGCTTTCCGGCCAGAAATCGCTCAAAGCGGTAACAGAACTCTCGCCATTTGCCACACATATTCCACCTCACGGCGCCGTTGTGTGGAAAATTGACACTCGCGAGCTCAAATCAAATGTGAAAAAATAATTAAATTGGTTTGGCCACCTCACGAAAAATCAGTAAATTTGCACTCGTATTCCAACCACTCCATATCCTAAAATAATGAATACCAATTTACCTCCTTTCAAAGTCTTCTCCGGCACCAAATCGCGCTACATGGCCGAAGAAATTTGTAAAGAACTCGGTGTCGAACTCGGCAAGATGAACATCCAACGCTTTGCCGACGGCGAATTCGAAGTATGCTTCGAAGAATCCATTCGCGGCTGCGAAGTGTTCTTGGTTCAATCTACTTTCCCCAACAGCGACAACCTTATGGAGCTGTTGCTGATGATTGATGCCGCCAAACGCGCCTCCGCCAAGAGCGTTGCTGCTGTGATTCCCTATTTCGGCTGGGCCCGCCAGGACCGCAAGGACAAACCCCGTGTGTCGATTGCCGCCAAGTTAGTATCCGACCTGCTCACCGCAGCCGGTGTGGACCGCGTTATCACCATGGACCTGCACGCCGACCAAATTCAAGGCTTCTTCAACGTGCCCGTTGACCACCTCTACGCCTCGTCGGTGTTCCTGCCCTACATCCAATCGCTCAACTTGCCCGACATGGTTATCGCCACTCCCGACGTGGGCGGTGCAAAACGTGCCAACAGCTACGCCAAGTACCTCAACGTGCCTCTGGTGCTCTGCCACAAGCAACGCGCCAAAGCCAACGTGGTTGAAACCATGACCGTTATCGGCGACGTTGAAGGCAAGGACGTTATCCTCGTCGACGACATGGTCGACACAGCCGGCACCATCACCAAAGCCGCCAACCTGATGATGGAAAAAGGCGCCAAGAGCGTGCGCGCCCTCTGCTCTCACGCCATTATGAGCGACCCCGCTACCCAACGTGTGGACGACTGCGCCTTGGAGGAAATCATCTTCACCAACTCCATCCCCTACACCGGCGGTTCGAAGAAATGCACTATCATCTCGGTAGCTCGCCTCTTCGCCGACACCATCAGCCGCGTGCACTGCAACGAATCCATCTCCTCGCAGTACCTCATCAAGTAATCAATCCCACCTCCCCATACCCCACCCCGAGCCGACCACCATCGGCTCGGGGTAAATTTTTTTGCGGAAATTTGGTTTGGGCGACCAAATTTTGAAAGTGTTGGCGAAATATGACGTAACTTTGTGGCGAAATTTCTTAATCTTTAGTATATGGAACACAATTTTGAAAATCTCGCCTCCGTGCTCAATCGTTGCAGCTCCGCAGTCGCTGACCAAGTAATCGCCGAAATCCGCATCGCCATCAATGAAGCCAACAAGGGTAGCCAAAGTCCCGGTTGCCAACTCACTAAAATGGCCATGCGCGTGCGCAAAACCCGCGCCGAACGCGCCGAAGCCCGCCGCGCAAAAGCCGCCGAGCGCCGCGCCGCCAAAAAGGCCGCCAAAGAAGCCGCCAAGCAAGCCGAAGCCCAAGCGCAACCGGTTTCAGCCCAGCCGATTGATTCGGCGGAGCGAAGCGAATCGCCGCGGTGCAGTTCGGTGGCGAGGCGGCAGCCGAGCGGCGCGGAAGCGCCCTACGCGCGCCACTTTTCCGAAAAAATGGTGAAATATCTGCGCCAATGCCCGGCACCGCAAATGCTCTCCGTGCTCAATAGCTACACCCACTTCCTGCTCACCGGTTCACTCATCCACACCGATTCCGACCACCGCTACGTCGACAACTTCATCTACCTCGCACGCCTCGAAGGCTTGATTGTCACCGAGCAAGAACCCACCGTGGAAGAAGCATCCACATTCCTTTTCGACAATCCGGCCTCGCCCCTGCCGCGTGCCGAACGCCGACGCCTGCAGCGCCTCGCCCGCAAGCACAAACTTTAGCCCTTGAACGAGTTGAGATTGGTGAGGATAGCGCTGAGCCGATTGCGCACCGTGCGCAGGCGTGCTACCACCTCATAACGGCGCGACAAACCGCTGCTATTATTGCGCAATTGCTCCTGCGCGGCATCAATCTTGAGGCCTTTTTCCTTCACCAAGAAGTAAATCATGCGAATCTTCTCGATGTCGGCGGGAGTATAGAACCGCGTTCCGGCAGAGTTGCGGCGCGGCCGGAAGATGGTGAATTGCTTCTCCCAATAGCGCAGAGTCGAGGCCGGTATGTGGAGGATTTCGGCCACCTCGCTGATTTTGTAGAATTTTTTGTCAAGGTCGTTCATAGCATCAGTCCATTACGTGTCCGGCATTGTCAGCCTGACGAATCATTTCGTCCCATTCATCGGGCGAAAGGTCCAT
>JBJEKG010000048.1:0-4283 GCA_051878535.1 Muribaculaceae bacterium | reverse complement strand
CCAACCCCTCCTTCCTCTGGTTTTGTAAATTGGGTGACCCATTGTCAAAGTCAGGAATGAATGGGATAGAACTGAGCTGTCTGAATGGGGCGTTGAATTTGACCCTGAGAAACCTAAAGACGAGTTCAAAGAACGCTTCGACAACATCAACGATGAAAGCGCCATCTATCCTATCATTCCAAAGTACGATGAGAAACAAGAACTTTTTATCATAGCGTCGGCCAACGAGGTTGACAGCAATTGGTTGAGAGAGCGTCTTGGGATGCAACGTATGAAATCCTACAAGACCGGCAAGATTAGCAAGAGCAATGTAATCGACATCAAAGATGTCCGTGTCGCGCTGGAGGGCGAGCAGAAATGAGCATTCCCATAGTGATACCCTCACACAAGCGGCACGACCGAGTGCTGGCAAAGAAGTTAGTGCTCGACCCAATCATCTGCGTTGCTGAGAGCCAGGCTGACCTCTACCGAGAGTACAATCCCGATTGCGAGATAGTGACACACCCCGACGATGTGGTTGGCTTGATACCCAAGCGTAATTGGATGGCCAAGCATTTCGGCGACTTGTTTATGCTTGATGACGATGTTTACGTGGTCAAGAATCTCGTTGTTGAGAAAGGTGAGGTTGGAGTAATCCGCGACCGCGAGAAAATCACCCACATCATCAACTCGCTCTACGAACTGGCCTGTATGCTTGATGTACACCTGTTCGGCTTCACATCTCGCGTCAGTCCGGTAATGTACGAGGAGGATGGTTACTACTCCCTCTCGAAGATGATAACCGGCTGCTCCTACGGAGTTCGGTATAACAAGAACGTGTGGTGGAACGAAGAAATCAAGCTGAAGGAAGACTTTTGGATAAGCTGCTATATGAAGTACAAAGAGCGGCGAATCCTTACCGACCTTCGCTACAACTTCTCGCAAAAGGACACGTTCATCAGTGCCGGAGGCTTGGCTGCCATTCGCAACCAAGAAGAAGAACGTCGAAGCATTCTGTTCATCAAGAAGCACTTCGGCGACACAATCCAACTCAAAGGAGCCACGAACAACGGCAGATGTAAAACCCAGCAGTTGGTTCAATACAACATATCCTGCAAATTTCGCTTTTAAAATGGTGTAAAAATGGTGCTCAATCTGTTTGCAAAATCCGCTTTTTATGCCTAACTTTACAGATGTAAACCAAATTAAATCAAATAGTTATGGTATTAAGAACGATACAAGGATATGACTTTTTTGAATGCTCCTCGGCGATGCAGAAAGCCATACGGCGAGGAGATGCAGCCGTTGCCGGATACTTTGCCCTTGAACTATGGCACAGCGGTTACCGCGATTACGTATGGAAGCGCCTATTCACCATCTCTGCCGAGGACTGCTACGGCATCATCACCAAAGAGGTTGAGGCGCTGTGGCAAGGACACGAACTTGTCAACTTGAACAAGAGCGAACCGAAAGGACGCATCTTTGTGAGCAAGGCCGTGTTGTTACTCTGTGATTGTCGCAAATGCCGTGATGCCGACCATCTCCAAAACCTCATCTACGACCGCAACGATGTAGATGTTGAGAAGTGGATTGACGATGTTAGAGCTCACCCGATACCTGTACCATCGTACACCTTCGACGTGCACACTCGCAAAGGCAAGAAGCGAGGACGCACCAAGGAGGAGTTCTTCCGTGATGAGTACGAGGCCTTGGTGCCGCGAGAGGCAGGGCTGTTCGATGACATCGTCCCCAACCCTAAAAACTTGTTTGACGGTCTTTGAGCCGTCGTCTAAAAAATTTAAAAATAAAAAAAATGATACTTCCACCCATTGACCCTGCTCTAATGGCCAAGTGCAATGCAAAGCCCGGAGTTCAACTGCCGCAAGTTGACTTCGGGCTTAGTGTTGCGCCGACCGCAAAGCCGAAGGCCAAACTGAACGCCGAGCAGTGCATCAAGCTGTTCGGCATCCGTGATGCCGTGATGATGAACTTCATCCCTCAGATGCTGTCAGCGCTTGCACTCGAACAAGCCGAGGAATACATCCGGTATTGCGGTAAACACCGGCTAACCGAGTACAAAAAACACAACCGCCAAATGCGCAACTGCATCAACGAGTATCGCACCGAACTACGTAACAGCTATGGCTCTGCATACGTTGCCTACGAGATGTATTACAAGCGGCTGCACGATAAGGTCGCTGTAGACCTGTTCAAAATTTGGTGTACGTTCACCAACGAAGCCTCCAAGCAGTTTATGCAGAACAAGCACAAGGACATACCTGCAAGGCTCGCCTTGATTAAGATGCTGCTATCCTTCGTTAACGAGTTCGACAAACGAATGGATAAGGTTATCGAGAGCAAAACCGACGCGCAGTGCAAACACAATGTCAGCCCTTACCTCGGCTTGATTGACCTGTTGTGCTTAGACCTCGCTGAAGCCTTTGATTGCAAAATGCAAATCACCGATCAGATGGTTTTATGCCTCCGTGTACTCGTCAACAAGACGAAAATGACTGTCGACGAAATCATTGCTGATGAAGATGCCGATGAAGCCATTCGAAGTCAAATGTCAGCAAACGTTAAGGCGTAAAAATGGCGCTCAAAATATTTGTGTAACTCGCTGAAAATCACGAAATTTGCATACAATCAGAAACATAAATAACCGGTAAAAAATATGAACAAAAACAGCGAACTTGAATGTTATCTCTACTTTATGTGGAATGACTTCTGCGACTACTACTGCAAAAAAATCTTCGGCGAAAAAGAAGGCACATATCGTTGGAACGACTTCGTTTCCTGTTCGTGCCGAAACGGTCGCGAAGGAGCCGCCGCCACCTTCTACCAAGAACTCACCGAAGACGAACGTGAAAAACTTGTCCAATTCGCCGTCAAATACTACAACGACTAACAGCTATGACATACGCAGACATCCAACATCTCCAAGCTGATGACCTCCTCGATGCACGTGTTTACGACATCGCCAACGAAAAATTCATCTACATCGAGAACGATGAGCTGGCACAGCAGTACTTTCCACTCTGCACCAACGGAGTGAAGTACTGCCGCTACGACCGCGAGTTCAACGATGTATGTGCAGCGCTTCAACTCAAACCGAGCAAAGTCAAATGCTTTTGGGCATTCGGAGTTGCAAAGCCCGAATACTACGTTTGCTTTGCCGAAGACTGGGAATGGTAATATGAGAACCGGACTTGAACGATACACCTACATTTGGATTGAAGGCTGGGAGCAGCTACGTGACTTTTGCCTCCAACGCTTTAAACAGCCGCCTGAAATGTGCGAATGTAGCGGCTCCTGCGGTGGCTATGCCAAAATTCACCTCATCTACAAGGCCGACAAAGACGGCCACTATCACGAGATGTACTTTATGTATATGGAGCATCCCAAAGGCGAATACGATAGCTGGTGGGAACTTCACAATAATGTTGAAAGGAAATGGGACTATGAACAAATTAAAACTGATAGACGCTCTATCCTGCTCCGAAGAGGAAGACGTACTCATTGAGATAGCCGAACAGCTCTACGAAATCGATGGCTTTGGCCACGAAGATGCAGCCTTCGACGGCTTCGACACCGCCTATCCCGAAGCAATAACCATTAAAGTAAAGAAAGATGAGAGCGATACGATTCCGTGGTAAAGACGATAACGGCAAGTGGGCTTATGGCTTCTTGTCGATGGAGAATATGATGCTCCAAATCCAAGGCTCCGACATCTACCGCGATGGCAACGACAGCTTCCAAAAGCAGTTCGTTGACCCCCAAACCGTGGGGCAGTACATCGGCCAATTAGACATAATGGGCAATGAAATCTACGAGGGTGACATCATCGTATACGCCTATAGTAGCCTGTTCACTAATGCAATTGTAGAAGACACTTTGAAAGTAGTGGTTAAGTACTGCTCTCAATGCGCCGGCTTTGTTGGTAACAATGGTTTTTCAGAATCCTCATTACCTCACATGGGCCGCACAAAAATCCTCGGCAACATCTACGACAACAAAGAACTACTAAAATGACAAGCTACCAAAAAGACTGCGACTGCATAGTATGCGGCGAGCCAAAGGCGCACCTCGGCTACTACAGCTGCGAGGATGGCCGCCCGGTCTACGTCTGCGAGAACTGCGGCTCTTTTTTTAAACTGTACGGCAAAGAGGTACTCGAGCCGCTCGACGCTCTCGATGAAATGCCAACAATCCAAAACTTTAGCAATTATTAACTATGATACCGAAAAAAGTAACTATTCAGCTATCAAGTGGGCGCAATGATGCGGGTGTGCTATTGTTCACAC
>JBJEKG010000047.1:0-4288 GCA_051878535.1 Muribaculaceae bacterium | reverse complement strand
CAATTAGCGCCTTGTACTCGTCGCGCGAATGTAGCGCGAACACGCCGCTGATGACAAACGCCTTGCCACCGAGCACATCGGAGGTGGCCAAGTCCTGCTTCTCCACAGCCAACTGCACACCCGCCGCACGCAGCCGTTCCACCGCCTTGCGGTTGTCGTCGTCGGCAAAGAACTCAATGATGCTTTGCGCAATTGTGGGACCCACGTCCTCGATGGAGCACAGCCGCTCGGCACTCCAGCTCATCAGCTCGTCGATGGAGCCCACCGCGCGAGCGATGCGCTTGGCACCGGTTTCGCCCACGTTGGGAATCGACAGCGCAAACAGCACCCGCTCAAAGGGCACATTGCGGCTATCGGCAATGGCCTTCACAGCGCTCTCAGCGCTCTTCTGCGCGAACTTATCTAATGCAAGAAAGTCGCTGACAGTGAGGTCGTAAAGGTCGGCATAACTGTGCACCTTGCCGCTGTTATAGAGAGCAGCAACGGTCTCCTCGCCGATGCCGTCGATGTTCATCATCTTCCGTCCCACGAAATGCTCGATGCGCCCCATGATTTGCGGTGGACAGTGGTACTTATTGGGACACGTCCACGCCGCTTCGCCCTCCACGCGCACCAGCTGAGCGCCGCAAGCCGGGCAGTGCGACACGAAGGTGACTTCCTCGGCCTGCGGTTCGCGCCGCGACAGCTCCACACCGGTGATTTTGGGTATGATTTCGCCACCCTTTTCCACGTACACCCAGTCGCCTTGGTGGATGTCGAGGCCGTGGAGGATGTCGGCATTATGCATTGACGCACGCTTGACAATGGTGCCCGACAGCAGCACCGGCTCGAGGTTGGCCACCGGAGTGATTACGCCGAGGCGGCCTACGTCGAACGACACGAAGCGCAACTGTGTCAGCGCCCATTCAGCCGCAAACTTGTATGCCACCGCCCAGCGCGGAGACTTGGCGGTGAAGCCCAACTGCTGCTGACGTGTGAGCGAATCAACCTTGAACACCAAGCCGTCGGTGGCCACCGGGAGCGAGCGGCGGTCAGTATCCCAGCGGGTGATGAACGCATCGACCTCGGCCATTGAGCGCAAACGGGTCATGGCCGTGGACACCTTGAAGCCCCACGAGCGAGCAGCCTCCATGTTGGCAAAATGGCTGTCGTAAGGCAGGTTCTCGCCAAGCAGATAGTAGAAGTACGCGTCCAAGCCGCGACGCTCCACCTCGGCCGGTGATGACAGCTTCAGAGTGCCCGCAGCCGCATTGCGCGGGTTAGCGAACAGCGGTTCACCATTGAGCTCACGTTCGCGGTTGATGCGGTCGAAGTTGTCGAACGGCAGCACTATCTCGCCACGTATCTCGAAGAAGTCGGGCCAGCCCGCGCCTTGCAACTTGAGCGGGATGGAGCGGATGGTCTTCACGTTAGCCGTCACCACGTCGCCCACATTGCCGTCGCCGCGAGTTACAGCGCGCACTAATCGCCCGTGCTCGTAGATGAGCGAGATGCCTGTGCCGTCGAACTTCATTTCGCCCACCAACGACAGCTCTTGCCGCCCCACAGCGGCCTCCATGCGGTCGACCCACTGGTCAACCTCGTCGGGGGAGTAGGTGTTGCCCAACGACAACATGGGATACACGTGCGCCACCTGTTCGAAGCCGCTGGTGAGGTCGGAGCCAACACGATGCGTGGGTGAAAGCGGGTCGTCGTACTCGGGATGCTCGCGCTCAAGCGCTTCGAGGTGCTTGAGCAGCATGTCGAAGTCGTAGTCGGAGATGGTCGGACGGTTGTCGACGTAGTAAGCGTGGTTGTGCGCCTCGATTTCCGAGCGCAGTTGCTCTATTTGTTGCTGTATATCGTTCATAATCAATACATTTGATAGTCAATCGAGAGCACTTGGAACTCGGTGCGCCGATTGATTTGGTCAGCGATAGCTTGGTCTTCTTCGGAGAGGTTGAGGATGTACTCTTCGGTGAGCACATCGCCCTCCTTGAACTGCGGATACTCGCGAGCGAGCTTCTTGGTGATGGTCTTCGGACGGGATTCGCCGTAGCCCTGCGACTGCAGCCGGTCGGGCGAGATACCGGCGGCGATGAGGTAGTCAATCACAGCCTGAGCGCGACGCGACGACAGGTCGAGGTTGTACGCATCCGTACCGTGCCGGTCGGTGTGCGACGCCATTTCGATGGTCACGTTGGGGTTATCCATAAGCATCTGCACCATCTCATCGAGCGCCTGCTTCGATTCAGGACGCAAGGTGGCGCGGTCGAAGTCGTAGAAGATGTTTTCAACCACCACGGGCTTGGAAATGGATGCCAAGATGAAGTCCACGCCGTATTCGGCATCCTCTTCGGCCGAATCGGAGGTGAACTCCTGCCGCGCGTTGAGGTAGCCGCGCGCGCCGGCCATCATCACATAGCGCACGCCGCGGTTGAGCGGGAAGGAGAACGAGCCGTCGGGACGTGCCGGTTGCTTCTGGTTGGAGCCGTCATCGCCCACAATGCGGATGACTGCTCCGCTCACCGGTTCTTCATCGCGGTCGAGCACATAGCCGGTGATAAGTATCTTCAAATCAGGGAGTTCGAAGGAGTAGATGTTGTCGTAACCGCGTCCGTCGTTGCGGTTCGACGAGAAGAAACCCGTTTCGCCTTCGCCGAAGGTGATGCCGAAGTCGTCGGCGCACGAGTTGATGGGTGTGCCCATGTTGGTCACCTGCCAGCCGCCCGAAGGCTTCAGCTCAGCACGGAACAGGTCAAGGCCGCCATACCCCGGGTGGCCGTTGCTTGCGAAGTAGATGACCGAATCCGACCGCACGTAGGGGAACATCTCATCGCCCGGAGTGTTAATCCACTCGCCGAGGTTCTCCAACGAGCCGATGCGCTGGTTGATGTTCACGCGCCACAGGTCGCGGCCACCTGAGCCGCCGGGCATGTCGCTGGAGAAGTAGAGCCACTGGCCGTCGGGCGACACAGCCGGATGTCCCACCGCCGAGATGGTGTCCTTGAGGATGTCGAACTTGTTGGCTGCACCCCACTGCGCATCCGAGCGCTGCGAGGTGTAGATTTCCACCGAGGTGGAGCTGTTGGGCTCACGGCGAGCGCGGGTGAGGTACATGGTGGAGCCGTCGGGCGAGAAGGAAATGATGCCTTCGTCGCGGTCGGTGTTCAGCTCGCCTTCCACCGGTTCGGGACGCTGCCAGTTGCCCTTTTCATCCTTCACAGCCACCCACAAATCGCCACACTTGGTGCCGGTTATCTCGCTGCGGTTGCCGGTGACCTTCTCGCGGGTCGTAGTGAAATAGAGCTTGTCGAACGAGCCGGGTGCGTACATCGGTGAGAAGTCGCTACGCGATGACACGAACTTCTCAGCCTTGCGAACGATATAGCGTGTGCGGCCTTGCTTGTTCAGCCCCAAGCGAGCGCCGGCCAAGCCATTGAGAGCCAGCGGGTCGTCGGGACGCATGGTAAGATAGTTCTCGTAAGCCTCCACCGCGCGCTGATACTGACCCGCGCCGTGGAGCATCTGAGCCAAATACAAGTACTCCATCGTGTCGGTGTACTCATATCGAATCGCGTTGGAATACGCCGCCGCAGCACGGTCGAACTGGTTGAGCCGTCGGTGACATTCCCCCATAAGGAATGCCACCTGACCACGCAACGGTCGGTCCTCGCGCTTGGTCAGCTTGTTGTACACCTTGCGATAGGTGCGTGCCGCGTCGTAATACTCGCCACGCGCCATCTGCTCGTTGGCCGTCGACAGCTTTGCACCGCCGCAGCTCTGCACAGAGGTCAGCACCGCCAAAAGTGCCGACGTCAGTGCTATCTTTCGTAATAATTCAGTCAGTTTCATACACATATATAACTACTCACAACGTTTTTTATTATATTATGAGTAAATCTTATTGCAAAGTTACAAATTTTTTGTACCTTTGCTTCGATTTTTCTCAGAAAATTTTAATTCACCCGAAAATATGAAACAAATTCTCACCACTCTGCTGCTCGTGATAGCCTTCGCCATCACCGCCAACGCCAAAACCGAGCCCGTGAAAGCATACTTCACGCTCGAACCGCAAATCACCAACCAAAACCTCGAGAACAAGGTGAAAACCGGTATGCGCTACCAAACCGGTGTGCAAGCCGTCGAAGTTAACCGTCAGCAACAGGTCGTAACCATCACCTACGACCCCGCCAAGACCACCGTCGAAGCCCTCATCGAAGCCTTCAAAGAGATAGGCTTCACCGCCAAAACCACCGACGCACCCAAGCCCACCACCTGCCCCGAAGGCCACCAATCCTCCGGCTGC
>JBJEKG010000046.1:0-4317 GCA_051878535.1 Muribaculaceae bacterium | reverse complement strand
AGGAATTATATTATTGATATTCAATTTATTACATCCTGTTCTCCTGTTAAATCTCCTGTACTCCTGTGGATTTTTTGCGAGCTTTCGACAGGCTGTGTTCTTTAGTACTTTTGACACACTTTTGCTCGGCTGCCGCCTGGACGCAGGTCCCAAAGCGATTTACCGCTGGAGGGTGAGGCGCAGGCCGAGGTTGAGGGAGAAGTTGAGCGGTTTGTCGGAGTAGATGGTGCAAAGCGAGGAGTTGTCGGGGATATAGTACTGTAGGCCGGGCTCGGCGAAGATGCCGAGGGTGGGGGAGAGGTTGTATTGGAGGCCGGCGCTGAGGTTGAGGGAGAATTGCCACGGCAGCTCCGTGCCGTAGGAGTCGGAGCGGTATTCGGTGCCGTTGAGGATGTAGACTTCGTCGACGCGACCGTGGACGGCTTTTTCGACCATAGCACCGCCGATGGCGTAGGCATCGAATCGACCGACGGAGAATACGCGGTAGCTTAGCGAGAGGGGCACGCCGATGAAGTGAACTGTCTGACTGCTATCGAAATAGCTGTGGATGGAACCGCTATAACTATCGGTGGCGAGGTAGGTATAAGTCAGGCCGGTGCCGATGCTGAAGCGGTCGGAGAGGGGGAATGAGATGGCAAAACCGAGGCGCACCGGCAGGTGGTGGTCGACGTCGTTGATGACTTGTTCGCCTTGGTCGTAGACGAGCAAATTGGCGTTGGGCGCATTGGTCCACAGGCCGCCTTCGAACGGGCCGGCATCAGCAAGCAAACCATCGCCGCTTCTACCGAACAGCGAACCGCTACCGCCAATGCCGCCGGAGGTGAACAGGGCGAGTTGGAGATCGCGCTCTGACGAGGCATACTGCTGCATGATGGCCGGAGCTGTTGCCGGCTGCGAACCGCCGGTTTCGGCTACTTCCACCGGCGGAAGCGAGTGGCGCACATAGCTAACAGTGTCGGCCTCGGCCACAAGCGGCTCGGCGACGGTGTCCTGCGGAATGCTGACAGTGGCTTGAGCGAGGACGGGGACGGGGGAGGGGTGGGCGACAGTTATCGGCTCTGAAATGGCTTGCTGCGTCTGCTGCGTCTGCTGCGGTTGCTGCGCGGATTCCGGCTCTGCGACTTCAGCGACAGTCGGCTGCTGCGGCGCGGTGGCCGAACGGCGCACGGTGAAGTAGATTCCAACTCCGAGAGCGGCGGCCACGGCGGCGGCCACGGCCACAAGGCGCCACCACAGCACCGCGCGAGCTTTGCGGCGACGCGATTCGACAGCCGTCCACAAACCTTGCGGCTCGTCGAGCTCAAATTCCGACACTCGGTCGGATATGTCTTTTAACCATTGTTCGCTCATAATCGGTTGTGTTGGAGATAGTTAGTGATTTTTTCGGCTAACGCGGCCTTGGCGCGGTGAAACTGCGATGCGGAGGTGGATTCCTTGATGCCGAGCAGTTGGGCAATTTCCTTATGGCTCTTATTTTCAATGAGATAGAGGTTGAAAATGGTGCGGTAGCCGTCGGGGAGTTCGCGGATGAGGCGGTGGATGACATCTGCCGGCACGGCCTCCGTTTCGGGCGGCGGGTCGGCGATGTGGGCGGCATCGCCGTCGAGCTCCACGAACTGCAGTCGGGAGTTGTCGCGCAGGAATTTGAGCGCGTCGTGGATTACGATTCGGCTCATCCAAGCGCGGAGCGAACCCGCCCCGCGGTATTGGAATGAGCCGAGGTTGGCGAAGATTTTCACGAGGGCCTCTTGGAGCACGTCGCGCAAGTCCTCGTCGTTGGAAATGTAACGCGCAGCCACTGCGGTGAGGTAGCGGATATGACGCTGATAGAGAGCGTGCTCGGCAGCACGCTCTCCGTGGGCTATTTGCCTGATTAACAGGATGTCAGCGTCTTCCACCATGTGCGGTTATCGGATTGCGGAGGTGTAAGGGGCAGCCGCCTGCATGGAGGGCGCGCTGACGTCGGTTTTGTGAAATTTGAGCTTGAAATCGGCCGATTTTTTGCCGTTGAAAGAGTTCCACACCAAGGTGATGGTGACTTCTTCATCGGGGTCGTGCGGCAGGTCCTTGAGGTTGAAGGCGATGAGGCCGTCGCCGAATGTGCCGGCAAGGTCGCCGAAGGCATCGTGGTGAAGCACAAGGCGGTAGGGGTTGTCAGGGTCAGTGCCGGTGATGAGGCTCACGCGGTGCTTCACGTTGGTGAATCCCCACACGGTGCGGATGCGCAGGGTGAGGTATCCGTCCTCGGCCACAGTCACCCAGTCATCAATTACCTCGATGGGGTCGTTGCCGTAGGTTTCGTTGTCGAGTTCGCCTAAGGTCGGCTCGGGCATCTTGGTGCGGATGCTGTCGATGGAGTGGAGGTAGACCGACTTCACGTTGCCGTTGGATTTAGGTTCGGCGAGGGAGAAGGTGATGATAGCACGCACTTCCTTGTCGCCGAAAGGCGATTTATCCAAGTTAGCCGCCACCAAGGTGGTGTTCTCATCCACCTGCATAGAAAACCCTTCGGCCGCCGGACGAACAGTCACCAAAGCAGTCGGAACAGCCACCACATCATCATTATCATCATCAAGACAAGAAGTCACGGCGGCCGAGAGGCAGAGAATAGGGAGGGCAAGCGCCCACAGTTTCAATTTATTCATCATTCAATCATTTAAGAGTTTCTACCTATAAAAGCCCATAAAGCCCAAAATGTTGCATGCCCCAGTGCAAAAAATCCTTAAAATCCAACCGCAGAAGAATCTCACGCAGATTCAGCAGATTTTGGCGGTGGAGGATGAATAAGCCCAATTGGCCTAATTAGCCCAATTTTGCTAATTTTTCCAGCCTATTTTAAGTTGAAAATATGTTTTGCAACATCATTTACAAACTTTAACAAAATTGGGGGGGTAATTTGAGTTTTATTAGTAAATTTGCACATCGAAATACGCTTTTTTCAGTGTTTCGATGCTCATTTTTCTCAATTTTCGGCATAACATGAAAAAAGTAATTACTGACCCGGAATCTATAAGCCAAGCTATCGAACGCATTAATAACGCAATCGATAGGGTCTTACGCGATGAAGAAATATGCGCACGCTACGAGGCTCGCGAAGTATCGCTCGACAGCGAGGGCAGTAATTCGTCCGTCGTATTGCCGACGACTTTGCGCCGAGTATCGTCGTACAAATGCGACATCGACATCATCCGCGACATGTTCGAGCCGAAACACTACACCGCTACAGGCGAAATCACCCATACGTTGGTGATGCAACGCTTGTCGCTCATCGACCTGTTCTACTCCACCAGCCTCAACAGGTACGGTCAATTCGGTATCTACGAATTGGCTTATCAAATCTGTGAATTATCCAAAAACAACAACGGCCAACCGCTCGACCACGTTCTCGCCGCTAAGGCGCAAGCTTTTGTAAGCAAGCCTTCGACCACCCACGAATTATACGAAAAGCTCTTTAACAAGTCTTACGCCATTCCTGACAAAAAGGCCGTGTCAATCATCTCGAAATACCTCTTCTTCTTGCTTGAAGTGCATAAATTTCCCGATGGTTTCCCTATCTACGATTCTATCGTGATGAACCTTTTGCCGAAAATCGGTTCCAAAATCGGCATCCCAATTGTCCGGAAAAACATCAAGGATATTACTCAGTACATCGAGGCCATCAAAAAAGTGGCGCAGAGGCTTGGAATCCGGCCGCGCAACGGGCGCTCTGTTTTCGGCGTGCTCGACTTCTTTTTGTGGCGCATCGGCAAAGTGGGCGAACTCAGCTTCTCGTTGTTACTCACCTATCACGAACTCAAAAATTGCCTGTGGGTCATTGAGAAAATCAAGGACGAAGGACCAACACCCGGACTTATCATGGCCCTTCCGTCGCGCTTCAGCCGCTGGTTGAGAATCTACAATTATATAATCCAATAACACATTAATATATATGACAGCAAAAGTCAAAGTATCCTTTATTCCTTTCAATCATGAATAAAGTCAAAGTCAAAATTATTGCACTGGCCAATAGCGGAAACCCGCAGCACAGCTCGCGTTTGGAGAATGCCATCAACAGCTTCATCGAGGAGAACAACATTGAGGTGGTCGACATCAAGTATTCCTGCACCGCCTGGCCGGTGTACAACGGCGGCCACTGGACCCCCTCCGCCCTAATCCTCTACCGCCCCCTCTAACCCTTTATCTACAACGAAGTCCTCAATATTCACATATAAAAATAAACAAATTATGAGACATTTAAAATTTATGTTAATCGCGGCTCTCTGCACTCTGCTGGTATCATGCGATGCCAACAAAGGCAAAGTAGAAGAAGTCGCCAAC
>JBJEKG010000045.1:0-22365 GCA_051878535.1 Muribaculaceae bacterium | reverse complement strand
CCACGTGCGCGAAGCCATCCGCTACCGCAACCTCGACCGCGCCAGCTGGGGCCGCTCCCTCGCCCCACCCACCCCCACCACCTACTTCCTCTAACCCGCGGAGGGTGGCCGTAGGTGGGTGCGTGAAGGTGCGCGGCGGGCGTGACCATCCGGATCCCCCCGAGGCAAGCCTCGGGGCTACATGTGGGCGTGGGTGGGTGTGCGGTGGCGGGAGGGTTGGAGCTTTTTTTGGTGTTTAGGGTATTTTGTGTGATAATTCGGTATTTGCGTTAATGGCATCGTAAGCGTGTCAAATACGCGATATAGTTATTCCAAAATTTTTGCAAGTTTGTCGTAACTTTGCAATGTTAAACCAATACGCAAATTACTTCAAATTTACAAATTGTTATGACTCCTCATTTAGGCTCGTTAATTAAGCACGATCTGATGTCGCAGGAGCGCACTGTGGCTTGGTTCGCTCGCAAGTTGTGCATGGATCGCTCTAATGTTTATCGATTGTTTCAGAAGAACAGCATAGATACAATGTTGCTTTCGCGAATTTCATCGGTTTTGGGTAAGGATTATTTCATAATACTGTCACGTAATTTGCATCAAGTGAGTGATTTGCAACAGTAGTGTGTAAATGTTGCGACAGAATATCTTGGCTGTAAGTGATGATTATCGTAACTTTGCAAAACCATTTTTAAGCATTTTTTATGCCAAAAATCGAAGGATTATCCACAATAATAATTTAATTACTCGTTTATGAACAAAGGTATCTTGAAAGTTGCACTACTCTTGTTAGTATGTGCTGTGATGCCGGCATCATTCACATCTTGTAAAGATTATGATGACGACATCAACAGCTTGCAAGACCAACTTGATGCTGTAAAGGTATCAGTTAGTCAGTTGCAAGCAAAAATCGATGCCGGTGCAGTAATCACCTCGGTGAACGGCACCGGTGAAGGGATTGTTGTTACGCTCAGTGACGGCAAATCCTACACAATCACCAATGGCAAAGATGGTGCTCCGGGAACAACCTGGACTATTGGCGATGATGGGTTCTGGTACAAAGACGGTGTCAAAACCACCTATCGTGCAATAGGCCAAGACGGCAAAGATGGCCAAAATGGTCAAGACGGCCAATCCGGTCAGCCCGGCAAGGACGGCCAGGATGGCCAAGATGGCAAAGACGGCCAAGATGGTAAGGATGGTGCTAATGGCTGCTACTATGTGCCTAACCCCACAACCGGTTGCTTTGACATCTATCAGGATGGTAAGTTAGTAGAAGAAACCAACATTAGCTGGCGTGCTTCTGCCAATGGTGGTATCACCGCTGTTTACACCGGCAACCGCCTCATCCTTTCCGGTGTGACTGACGCTGAAGGTAAACCGACCACTGTAGAACTGAACTTGGGTGCTCAGGTTGGTTCTATCGCATTCGTTCCCTCTGTAATGAGCTCTTCGGTTGCTTATCCTACTACTGATAAGCCTTTCTACCACATTGCAGAATACCTCGACGAGTCGAAGTATCAAACCAGTAATTATGCTTTCAGAAAGCAGTCATGGGATAAGTCGAATAATGTTCACTTGTTCTATCGTGTTAACCCCACTGAGGCGTATGTGGCCGAAAATCACAGTGTTGACTTCCTGAATCGTGTTGTTACCAGCCGTGCAGCCGGTGATGAACAAGTGTTGCTGAATAAGGTTCGCAGCTCATATTATGATGGTAACATCGATGTTGTGGCAACTGTGAACCCCACTAAGTTAGCTAAAAACAGCGCTCATGATATTGCAGCTGCTCGTCTTCTTAATGGTCAGGATATCTATGTTTCGGACTATGTTGCTGTGGAATCTTCGCCGGTAGAGGTGGAAGTAGTACGCACTAAGGCTAAACATTATACTCCTCGCCACTATGCAATTCCTGAACCTAAAAAGGAAACCAGCTCATTCATTCAAAATACTTGCGGCTTGAGCCTTGATAAGGAAGCTGACCTTGAGTTAGTTTACACTGAAAGCCTCGACCTTAATAATGAGGTGTCTCTGTTGTGCACCACCTTGGATGAATTTGTAACCAATTTGGACTTTGACGCGCCTCGCTTCACTTTTGCTTTGCCTGCAGAATACTTGTCGGATGATACTCAAAAGACCAACCAACAATGGTTTGCTCAGCTCAGCTCTGAGGGCGTTCTGTCGGTTAACAAGACTAATCTTGGCAACTCGCTTACTCCTGCCATTGGCCGTACTCCCGTTGTACGTGTTGATGCTTGGATGACTGATAACTATGGCACAGAGCGCATGGTAGCATCGGCTTACATCAAAATTGAAATTGTGCGTGAAAAGACTGTTGCTCCCGAGCCTAAGGATGACATTATCTATGAGCTGCAGGATCAACTGTTCGTTTACTCCAAGTTGACTGATAGCTACTCGCTTATGCCTAAGATGGACTGGAAGGATGTTAACACTCACATCTATGGAGCTGTGAACCTCTCTTCCGAGGACTTCTGGAACTACTATGGTGGTCAATCCAATGCATACGAGGTAGAAATTTCTACAATCCTGAATGATAAGAGCGTCAAGGTATTGAATCCTTCTGATAAGAGTGCTTCTGCCGAAGTACCGTTCAAGCGTGAAGCTGATGGTATCTATGCACATGTTGAACTTGGTAAAGGCTCCACTCAGACCTCTTTGATTCAATTCGGTGTGAACAACCGTGCGAAGACCAACGAAACATATATGAATGTTGATGAAAAGGGTGCAAAATACACTGTGACCATCACCATCAAGTCGGATAATGTGAATGTTCGTGGTAACATCATCGTTAAGCAAGTGTTCTACGTTCTTAACGACTATACACCGTTTGCATTCAACCCGCTGTTCTACAACGACGAAACTCAACGTGTACGCACTAAAGGTAAAGTTGTAAACGGTGAATGGGCAATGCAAATGGAAATTGCAGAAGTCTTCGAGATGAAGAATGGTAAGTCAGTGTTTGAATACTATTCTGACGTGAAGAATGTTAAGCCCGGTAGCGAAATTACCTTCGACTTCCGCAAGTCTTCTCACAGTGGTATCGTATACGATGCAGCAGCTCGCACCCTCAAACTCTCCGGTCCCATGTCAGAAGCTATTAAGATTGCTGAAATGAACTATAAGGTACAACTGGTGAACGGCGAAAACATCATCCGTCCCTTCGATGTTGAATTCGACAACCCGTTCAAAGCCGGTTCTGCTGCTCAGTTGACTCTCCGTGCCAATGACCTTGGTGTAGTTACTGTCAACACCGCTACAAGTGTCAAGATTGAAGACCTCAATAATGAAACCATCTTATCGTGGATCAATAATCACCTGGCTCTGTCGTCGGTAGCAACAGACAAGTACAAACTGAATGCTTCGATGGTATCGGTACTCTACGACTTTGATGAAACCGAAACCAGCTACAAGAATATCAAACAACAGTTGACTCCGGATAGCAAATTCGAGGTTGACAAGAATACCGGTGTAGTAACCTTCTACAATGGCGGCTCGTCGTTAGTACCGACCTATACCGTGCATGTTGTTGCAACCGTTACCTTCCGTGACCTCTCGGTTATCGAGGTTCGCATCCCTGTCTTGATTAAGGGTGAGAAATAATCATCATAATCATCATAATCATCAAAAATTGGTTCGGTTGAAAAACCGTGAATAATCCGAGGGTACGCAGCTATAATCTGCGTACCCTCTTTTTGGTGCATATTTCGTTGGCTTTTTGCGCCGGAAATTTTTATTAAGTGTTTGTCGCGGCTGACGGGGCGCAGTAGGGTGGGTGGGGATGCAATATTTTGGGCGGTGGCACGTTATAGTTATGAGATTTTATATGTAAGATGTTAAATGACCTGATGAGGCGTGTCGCGGCCTTCTGCGCGGCAATGACTATGTGGGCTGCGGGAGCGTGGGCTTTCGCACCGGAAACGTATAGCGAGCACTCGGTGTTGGCTCAGGGCGACTGGGTGAAAATCAGTGTGGACGCTACGGGTGTGTATCGGCTGTCGCGGTCGATGTTGGCTCAGATGGGAATGTCGGCGGAGGCAGTGCGCATCTATGGATATGGCGGCAACCGCATTTCGGATGTGCTGTCGCTGAATAACTACGTGGATGATTTGCCTCAGGTTCAAACCGAAGTGGTTGATGGCGAGGTGATATTCTATGCCTTTGGCCCTGATTGGTGGGAGAATTCGGGTAGCTATTATCACCGTGAGAATAATCCTTACACCACTGCGGGATATTATTTTGTGACCACGAACGATGAGGAACACGCCGCGCCGCGAGTGATTGATGCGTCGTCGTTGGTCGATGGCTACGATGTGGCCGCGTCCTACGTGTGGGGCCGCGTGCAGCTTGAGAATGAGACAGAACAGGCTTGCGAGGCCGGCCCGCTGTTCGTGGGCGAAGATTTTCGCTACACTCCGCAGCGGTCGTACACGGTTCAGACGCCGGGTCGCATAGCCGATTCGGGTATTATGATGGAGTGCCAGTTTGTGACGTCCACAGTTGGCGGCGCTGCCACAATGACGTTTACCTTGGACGGAGAGCCGGTGGATGCCATCTCGGCGGACCGGATTCCGGCCACGTCGGATTCGCACTATGTGCATGCGTCGATTGGCACCTCGCGCCGTACAATCATACCGAAAGGCGCCGAAAAGTTTGAGCTGACGCTGAAATTCAGTTCGGCGGGCGTGGTGTCGAAGGCCAATTTGGACTTTTTCGCATTTAACTATAAGCGCACGTTGGCGCTGCCGACGGAGGGCTACGTGCAGTTCTGGGCCGACCTGCCTAACATCCAAATGGAGGGCGCGCCGGCTGATTTGCGGCTGTGGGATGTGACCAATCCGGCCGACATCACCACGCTGAGCGGCAAGTCGGCGGGCAATGCAGTGCAGTGGCATGCCACCAACGGCACGATGCGGTCGTTTGTGGCGTGGCGCCCCGGGGCGCAGATTCCCGAGCCGAAGATTGTGGGCCACGTGGCTAATCAGGACCTGCACGGCGCTGATGCTGAAGTGGATATGGTGATTATCACCCCGGCGGCGTTGGCGCAACAGGCGCAACGTTTGGCCGACCTTCACACCGACTTGGATTCACTGAAAGTGGAGGTGGTACTGGCCGACGAAGTGTATAACGAATTCGCTTCGGGATGCGCCGACGTGAGCGCCTTGCGCAAGTACTTCAAGATGCGCTACGATAGGTCGGTCGGCACGGCTCACCCGCTGAAATATGCCTTGCTGTTGGGCCGTACAACCCTGGACCACCGCGAGTTAATGGCTTCGACGCGCGCGTTGGGCTACACCACGATGCCGTCGTGGATGGTGCGTGCGGCCAAGTTGTCGCTTACCGACAACGACGGCTACTCCACCGATGATTTTGTGGCCATTTTGGGCGATAACAGCGGCGCTGACCTCGGTTTGGACGACCTAACCATCGCTGTGGGCCGTATTCCGATGACCTCGGCCGTGGACGGCGCGTTGATTGTGGACAAAATTTACCAATATGCCTACCAGTCGAAGCGCGATTTGTGGAAGAACCGCATGATGGTAGTGGCCGACGACGAGGACGTGGGCGTGCACTTGCAGCAGGCTGAAAAGATGATTGAAAACTTCTTAGCCACTGATAATCAGCAACATATCATTACTAAAGTATACCTCGACGCCTATCTCAAGTCGTCGGGCGAGTATCCCGATGCGCGTCGCGATATGTTTCAGGCGCTTGACCAGGGCGTGGTGTGGTGGTACTTCACCGGACACGCCAACAACCACTCGTGGACGGGCGACGGGCAGTTCACCTATACCGATTTGAACAACCTGTACCTGCGCCACGTGCCCTTCGTGGTAGCCTCCACTTGCGACTTCCTGCGATGGGACAGTCAAACCACCTCCGGCGGCGAGATTATGTTCAACGAGCGCTACGGCGGCTGCATCGGCATGGTGTCGGCCACCCGCCCGGTGTTCATCTCCGACAACGGCTACTTCCTTGCCTCGTTGGGCCGGCACACCCTCGAACGCGATGAGGACGGCCGCCTGCTCACCCCGGGCGAGGTGTACCGCCGTTCGAAGAACGATATCCGCAACTCTGCCGGCACGCATATCTCCAACCCCAACCGCTTGCGGTTCGTGTTCATGGGCGACCCGGCGCTGCGCATCGCCACTCCGGATAACACCATCAAAGTGCTGACAATCAACGGTGTAGAACCCACTGAGGAGAACCAAGTCACCATCTCCGCGCTTCAAACCGTGCAAATCACCGGTTGCATCCTGCGCCCCGACGGCACCGAGTTCACCGACTTCAACGGCACGCTCACCGCCGAGATGTTCGATGCCTTGCAGTCGATTGTGACCCATGGCAACGGCAACGGCCGTGAGGACATCTTCGACACCCAAGGCGACAAGCTCTTTGCCGGCGGCGCTACCGTCACCGACGGCCGCTTCACCCTCACTGTGGCAATGCCTTCGGAGATTGCCGACAACTTCCGTCCGGCCACGCTGTCGCTTTACGCAGCCGCCACCAACTCCAACGCCGAGGCCATCGGCGCCAACCGCTCGTTCTACGTGAGCGGCTTCTCCGAACCCGAACAGCCCGACACCATCGCCCCGCAAATCACCACTATGGTGTTGAATCACAGTGACTTCCGTTCCGGCGACCATGTCAACCCCGACCCGTTGCTCATCGCCACCGTGTCCGACAACGTGGGCATCAACATCTCCACCGCCGGCATCGGTCGCCAGATGACCATCACCCTCGACGGCATCAACACCATCACCGATGCGGCCACGTATTACACACCGTTCACCGACGGCACCCCCGGCGGCGTGATTAACTACCCGATGGAAAACCTCGCCGACGGCACCCACACCATCCGCCTGCGCGTGTTCGACACCTCCGGCAACATGGCCGAGCAGGAGATTGAATGCCTTGTGGACCAGGCACTTGCGCCGCAAATCTTCGACGTATATTCCGACGCGAACCCTGCCTCGACACAGGCCAACTTCTACATCCGCCACGACCGCCCCGATGGCATCACCAGCGTGACGATTGATGTGTTCGACCTGATGGGTCGCCCGGTATGGAGCGGCGGTTCCACCGGCATGAGCGATGGTGATTTGTCAGCGCCCGTAACGTGGGATTTGTGCGACGCAGCCGGCCGCCGAGTGCAACGCGGCATCTACCTCTACCGCGCCTCCATCACCACCGACCTCACCGCCGACGCTAAGTTGGTGACCGCCTGCCGCCGCCTGGCCGTGACTGCGCAGTAAAATTCATAATGCATAATTCATAATGCATAATTGGGCTGGTGCGCGCGGTTTGCGCAGATTTTTTGTGAAAAATTTTGTGAAATGGGAGGAAAAGTGTATCTTTGCGGCAGAAAGTCGCCCCAAAAAGTGTGGTGATATCGCAAAAAGTCGCCCCAAAAAGTGCGAAAATCCGCAAAAAGTCGCCCCAAAAAGTGTAGACATTCATCTAATCACCTAAAAATCAGAAAATATGCTCCGCCGCAAAATCGACCAATTCCTAACCCGCTGGAAAAAGTGTGAATAAAGGTTAAGTATTTATTTTTGGGCTCAAAGCGAATCGGCCGAAGTGAAGTGCCTACGTGGTGCAAGAGTACATAATCCATCTTGAGAAAGTGTGTAAAAAATCCTTAATAAAATAAAGATGCCCACTGTGTTGGCAGGCGTGGTATGCCGCGGCGAGCCACGGATAGTTGACGCCTGATTACCAATGAATTATATCCTGTCCTCCTGCTAAATCTCCTGTTCTACTGTGGATTTTTTGCAAGCTTTCGACTGGCTGTGCCGGATTTAGGAGTTTTGACACACTTTCCATCCGTGTATGCCGAGGCTGGCCTTTCGAATATGCCGCAGCAAGCTGCGGCACAACGTGTAAACGATTGATTATTTCCTTTTTATAGGCTTTGTGCTGAGAGAGGGTGGGGTTATTTGCGGTTGAAGTCGGCGGGGATTTCGCCCCAGGCGTCGGTGTCCCACTTCAGCAGGGGGTTGGGGATGCGGTTGGTGGCAAGCCAGGCGTCGGCGCGGTGCAGGAGTTCTAACACTTTGGTGTTGTGGCTGTTAGGGGTGATGGTGGTGTTGGAGCGGTGGTTTTTGATCCAGTTGAGGGCGGTGCGGGAGTCGGAGTAGATGGGTGTGAGGGTGTTGCCTTGCTTTTGGAGCATGGCGGCGGCGTGGATTATGGCGAGGTACTCGGCGATGTTGTTTGTGCCGCCTTCCAACGGGCCGAGGTGGAAGATTTCGACGCCGTCGGCCACGCGCACGCAGCGGTATTCCATTTTGCCGGGGTTGCCGGAGCAGGCGCCGTCGACGGCGATGGCGTCGAGGCGGATGTCGGCGATGGCGGTGTAGTCGGCGATTTCGTGGCGGTGGCCGGCGAGTTTGCGCAGCAAGCCGATGTGGCGGTCGGCATCTTCGCGGAAGGCTTTGACGGCGGCCTCGCGGGTGTTGAAGCTTTTGTAGCGGGCGCCGGGGAAGCCTTCGACTTGCTCGAGGCAGTCGTCCCAATTGTCGTAGACGCCGGGTTCGCGGCCTTCCCAAACTGTGTAAAATTTTCCTGCCATAATCAGCTGAGATTGAGTAAGATATTGATGTCGATGACGCGCAGACCGGCGATGTTGGCGATTTGCTGGTTGACGGGACGGCCCATGAAGGTGTATACGGCGCAAGTGATTGATTCGGGGAGGTTTACGGCGCCGGTGTCGGGGTTGACGATTTGGTCGAAGAGGGTCAACAGCGAGGTGCTCAGGGCCATGGCGGCGGTGCGTGGCACGGCCGAGCCGGCGTTGACGTAGCAGGTGCGCACGGGTGCGTCGGGGTCGTTGTCGGCGGCGGTGGCGGAGGCCAAGTCGACGCGTCGCAGCCCGGGGAATGCCGGTGCGGCGGGGTTGCCGCAGAGGTCGAAGGTGATGACGCCTCGCTTGAGCAGCTCGGGGTCGATGTCGTCGCGCCGGGTGGCGGGGTCGATGGGCGTGGCGATGACGATGTCGGCGGAGCGCAGGGCGGAGGTGAACACGCGCGGGTGGATGGCCGAGGAGATGACAGCACCGGTGCCGAGAGCGTTGACGGCGGAGCGCAGGCGGTAGGTGTCGTTGTCGAAGATTCGCACGGTGGCGCCCAATCCGATGGCGCTGCGGGCGGCGGCTTGGGCGGCGATTCCGGAGCCGATGATGGTGACTTCGCAGGGCACTACGCCTGCGATGCCGCCGGCGAGGATGCCCTTGCCGTGGATTGGGTCGGCGAGCATTGAGGAGGCGAGGGCCATGGCGGCGCGGCCGTCGATTTCGGCGAGGATGTCGGCGAAGGGACGGTTGCCGGCAGCGTCGGTGATGAGGTCGAGGGCAATAGCAATGATGTTGCGGCGGAGCAACGTGGCGATGGCCGCAGGCGTTTGGCGTTCGGGATGGAACAGGCCGATGAGCATGGCGCCTTGGCGCAGCAGCAACGCGTCGTCGGCTGAGATTGCCGGGAGATGGAGCACAATGTCGGCGGCGAAGGCGGTGCGGCGGTCGACCACGCGAGCGCCGGCTCGGATGTAGGCCTCGTCGGGGAAGTGGATGCAGGCGGCGGCACCGGCTTCGATGAGTACTTGGATGCCGCGCGAAGCCATGATGGCGGCACATTCGGGCGTGAGTGGGAATCGGCGCTCGCCTGGAGAGGCGCTACGCGGCACGCCGAGGGTGATGGTGCTGCGGCGCACGGTCATGGCGGCGAGGAGTTCGAGCGGGGTGGGGGTGGAAGTCATTGTGCTGATTGTTTGGGAGTTAGACCGAATTGTCGGATAAACTGCGCCACGGATTGGCGGATTTGGTCGGCGGTGTCGAGGCGGGAGGAGTTGAACTCGCGGTGAGCGCGGCAGTAGAACGGCTCGCGGGCGGCCAAGTCGGCATCAATTTGCGCGGCAGCCTGTTCGCGGTCGAGGCCGATGAATCGCGGACGCTGGCCCGGGGCATCGAGAATGCGTTGGAGGGTGATTTGGCGGTTGGCGCGAAGGAGCACCACGGTGCCGGCGCGGAGCATCAGTTGGAGATTTTCCTCTCGGCAGGGTGTGCCGCCGCCGCAACCGATAATGCGCTGACGGTCAGATGGTTCGGTCAATGATTTGAGTACATCGGCTTCGGCTTGGCGGAAGGCGGCCTCGCCCACGGTGGCGAAAATTTGGCTCACGGAGCAGCCGAATCGGCGCTCGATGAGGTGGTCGATGTCGACAAACTCCACATCGGCCGCGGCGGCTAAGGCCCTGCCGAGGGTGGTTTTGCCGCAAGCCATGTATCCGATGAGAAAAATCGGCCGACGCATAATCTTGGATTTTTTTTAACGTAAAACGTAAACGTAGAACGTAATTTTTTGATTTTTCGTTATTCCGTTTACGTTTTTACGTTAAAAATGGTTCGCTGAGGTTATTTCTTTTGCGCTTTGAGCAGGTCGCGGATTTCGGCCAGAAGCTCTTCTTGAGTGGGACCGGCAGGAGCAGCGGGAGCGGGTTCTTCTTTGGGTTGCTGCTTGCGCATCAGACGGTTCATCAGCTTGATAGCCACGAAGATACAGAAGGCCACGATGATGAAGTCGACCACGGTTTGCACGAATTGGCCCCAGGTGATGGCCACTTCAGCCACCTCGTTGCCGGCGGCATCCACGGTGGCGTCTTTGATTACGCATTTATAGTCGGTGAAGGAGGTGCCACCGGTGAGCACGCCCACCACGGGCATGATAACGTCGTTGACCAACGAGGTGACGATTTTGCCGAAGGCGCCGCCGATGATTACGCCGACAGCCATGTCGACTACATTGCCACGCATGGCAAATTCTTTGAACTCTTGAAAGAATTTTTTCATGTGTAAGTAAGTAATTGATGGTTAATAAATTAGATTAGTTGAGACCCACAATTTGGCGAATGTGGTTGGGGAGGTCGATGTTGTTGTTGAACTGAGCGAAACGCCAAGCGCCCACTCCCACGGCGAACACCGGCACGGGGTTGCCGCTGTGCGAGGTGGTGGTGAAGCGCAAGCCGGCAGCATCGTTGATGAGGCGGAAGACTTCGACGGCGAAGGCGTTGAAGTTGGCGTAGAGTGTCTGCTGGTCGGCGGTGTTGCGCAGTTCGAAAGTGGCGGTGAACATGTCCTGCAGCGTCTGTTCGGCTTCGGCCGAGACGGGGATGGCGTCGAACAGGCCGAATGTGTCGGTGAGGATTTGCTTCATGTCGTCCCAGGTGTAGATGCGGCGGTCGAGGAGCATGGCCTTGCAGCGGTCGCTAAACTCCTCTTTTGAAGCGTGTTGGTGGTCGAATACGCTCAACGGGCAGGACACCCCGCCGGTGGAGTGACAGCGCGACATGCCGCCGGTGTCGTGGTCGGCAGTGACCACGATGAGCGTTTCGGTGGGATGCTCGAGGTAGAATTGGTAGGCGATGGCGATGGCGCGGTCGAAGTTGCGGATTTCGCTGATGGCGGTGCCGCCGTCGTTGGCGTGGAGGGCGTGGTCGATGCTGCCGCCTTCCACCATCATGAAGAAGCGGTCGGGCGATACGTTCAGCAGGTGCTTCAGGCAAGTCTCGGTGATTTGGGGCAGGGTGAGGCGACCCTCATGGCCGTCGATGAGGTAGCCGATGTTCCAATCCGGAGTGCCTTGGGGGTTGAGGAGCACGGCACTGCGGGCGTTGATGGTGGGGATGGCCTCGGGACCGTAGTACACTTCCATGCCGTTGCGGTGCATCAGCGCCAAGGTTTCGTCGGTGAGGGAGTGCATGCCGGCGCCGGCGATGAACTCGTAGCCGCTGCGAGCGGCGTCGAGGTCGATTTGGTCGTAGAGCTTGCGATAGGGCACGTGAGCGTAGAACGCGCCGGGGGTGGCGTCGTCGGCCGAGACGGAGGTGCAGATGCCCACGCCGTAGCCCATGTCGTGGAGCTGAGCGGCGATGGAAGTGACGGCCACGGTGTCGGCATCCATGCCCAACATACCGTTGCGGGTCTTGCTACCGGTGGCGATGGCCGTGCCGGCGGCAGCGGAGTCGGTGATGGGCGCGTCGGCCGAGTAGGTTTGACACATCGACGCTACCGGGAATTGCAGCATGGTGAGCGAGGAGCCGTCGGCCAGCACTTCGCGGTTGTAAGCCTCGGCGGCTTGCACCGGGGCAATGCCCATGCCGTCGCCGATGAACACAAAGATATACTTAGGCTGCTGCGCCCAAGCGGTGAGCAAGGCGCACAGACCAAAAATCAGAAGATAAATTCGTTTACTCATAGGTGTTATTTATTTTTAAGAGATGTACGTTCTGTTACCAATGTTATTAGTAGTTCGTAGATGTAAGGTAGGAGTTCAGCACTTAAGCCGTAAGCTTCAAACACAGCGCTATCGAAGGCAATTCGTTCGGGCCGTGCCAACTCTTGGGCAATAGGTTGCACCGGAGCAGTTTTCAGCGGTTGAAAAGCTTCGATAATTTTATCAGCGGCTTGTGGTGAGAGAAGATCAGGGTTGAGGAATGCCATCGTCTTCAAGAAGTTGGCATTGAGATCCAAAGCGCCGAGGTTGCGCGATACCCCTTTTAATTCGATTGATATGAGCGAGATGGCAGAGTTGAGTAGAGCGGCAATCAGTTCCACGTTGTAATGTGATGCCACCTGCAGAGCAATCAAGCGCTGGTCTATAATAAAAGGAGTATCTGAGAATGAAAAGAAGAGTCGTTCGTAAGGGTTGATGGCTGTGACGATATTTGCGCTTTTGGGGCAAATAGAGTACCAAAAAGGTTTGTGTGAAGAGCATGCATGCGCCACTGTGGACGAGCCGTTAGTATTCGGCTGATTGGCAAAGCGCTCTACCCGCAGTCGAGAGGCTTGGTCTAATTGGTCAATAGGAGTGTCGCACACAAAGACAAAGTGCTGATAATCGCCGGTAAAAGCGATTGACTGCAATTCAGCCGGAGATTTGATATAGGGCTTCAAATAATTCCGGCTAATGCCGGAGGCTTGCGCTTCATCACCGGAGATGATAAACATTGGATTCCAACCTGTGCGCTCGCCACGAATCACCTTTGCCACGTTGGGGTGGTAATTAATCATACAGTGCTGAAGCTGATCGAAGATGCTATCAGAAATGAAGAATTGCATCCAATTGATTGATGAGTCGATGCTTTGTCGAAGGGTCGAGTGTGAAACTACCGACACATCGATTCGGCCATCGTTGCTGTGGTATAAATTGCCTGCAAGAGGGTCGCTATGCCAATTGGGATTGTCAGCGACATCGCAGTTGTCGATTTCAGCGTAGAGGTGGTCGATTTGCTCAATCAAGCGGTGGTGATTATCGGTAGCGAAATGGTCATTCAATTTGAAGTTGAGAGTGACAAACCGCGTTGGTTCGGTAGTAGGAGATTTTTGTATAACCACATAGACAGTGGAAACAAATGAATCATGAAACCAATGCTCGGCCTTGCTACGGACTATATATTTAATAGAGAAGTTGTCGAGAAGGAATCTTTTGAACTGCGAGCCATACTCTTTGCCTAACCAAGCGTTGGACGTAATGGCAGAGATTATACCATTGGGCTTGAGAAAGTTAAACGCGTGATAGAAGCAGTATGTGAAAAAGTCGGCGCGCTCGTTGACCCGAAACTCGTTATCAACGATAAACGCATCTTGCGACTTACCAAATGACTGCTCAAGCATCTTTGAGAGTTGCTCGCCGGGAATGTCTTCTTGTTGTATAAAAGGGAAGTTACCGGCAATGCCATCGAACAGAGGCACACGCACAGCGATTTTTTCATTAAAATCGTCAGCCTTGGGGAACGTAACTTCTTGATTGACCGATAAGTTGAAAAAATCGTTGCGAACGACGCGCGGGAAGTTGTTTATGCAGGTTACATCCTGTTTGTAAAGGTTGATAACCGATAAGATCGAGGGGAAGTGGGAAATATCGTTGCCCCAAATCTGATTTAGTGCTTGGATATGGTTATTACAACCAAAATAATTCAGTATATTATAAAAAGCGCAGAGGAAAGCACCGGTGCCGCATGTAGGGTCAAATACGCAGGCATTGCGGTTGTCAACAGCGGGGAATGCTACTAAGTGAGCCAAAATTTCCGATGTGAAATACTGGCCGAATTGTTGTTTTTCTTCGGCAGGGACCACGTTGGCCAAGATGGTGCCAATTACATCTGTCGGCAATACTTTGAAATCGAATGAGCAGAGGTGTTCAATCAGCAGGCGAAGAGCATCGGAAGTGATTCGGCTGAACTCGATTTCGTCAGTAAAATATGGTTTGAAAACTGCCTGAAAATCAATTTCTTTGGCTGTATTGAAGAATCGGTTCAATTCTTTCTTCACATCATCGGCGTTGATTTCAAGCGGTGGAATGACACCGCTAAGATTCTCAGAGAGAGTGAGATAGAACAGAATCTTTCCGATGAGATTATAGAATGTGAAATTGGCAAGGATTTTAGATGTGTTAATTACATTCTTGCGGCGAGAGGAGTCGGCGAGCATACGGATGGTTACGTTTTCGTAGATGCGCCATTTGTTGTATTCTTTTCGGAAGCGGCTATCGCATCCGTATTTCTCATCTATAGCCTTGGCCATTTGTGGCACAATGATGGTATGAGCGGATTTAATTGCCTCGATAATTGAGTTGGCAATGTTGATAGCCGGTCTAAGCTCATTGTGTAGATAAAGGCTGTTTAGATGGTGCAAAATTTCTAACGCTCGGGCTTTAAGTTGAGCCTCGTGGGCGGCATATTTGGCGGGGTCGGCCAAGTCAAGGCGCGAATTGATGCCTTCGATAGGAGGGTATCGCTTGATTGGAATCAGTGATGCTATGTCTTTACATTGAGGCGTGACTTTCCAAATCACCGCTTCCGAGCCATTCCATGTGACGAACGACTCGGCTTTAAGCCTCCGAGCTTTCTCCAACGCGTTTGCCAACATTGTGGGGTCATCGACAGCTGTATCGGGAAATTTTAACTCCCATCCATTAAAGACAATGCCGGATGTTTTGTCGATAAACAACAGTATATCAGGGAATTTAGTGTGCCCTGTATCAGTAGCTACCCCGGAATCGTTGGTCGCATCCTCAAATGATGTTGATTTATTGGCAATAGCATCCTTGAGCCAGCTGATTAGTTGGCCGGCCCAGTCGCGTTCATTGCGTTTGATTGAATACGAAGCACTCATTCAGCAATGGAGATGGGGGTGGTGAATAATCCTCCTAAGTCGGAATCAGTGTACTCCGGCTGCGGAGCGTCAATAGCAGCCAAACGTTGGTGGCACACTTTTATATAGTCGGTGACCTGTGTCTTGTGAAGCATCACATTCTGATTCTTCTCAATGCCAATGTATCGGCGCCCTTCGATGGCAGCCGCTACCAAGAAGCTGCCGCTGCCGCAGGCGTTATCCAATACGATGTCGCCCGGATTAGTGTATGTGCGAATCAGATACCGCCCTAATTCCACAGGCTTTTGGGTGGGATGATACACCGGCCCTTCCGCTTCGGCTGTTTTTACATATAAAAAATCCTCGATAGGTTCTTCTTCATAGCAAACTACATCATTGGGGTATCGAAGCCCATTGCTCTTAATGTGGCGTGGGCGGAAATCGCCATAGCTGCCGGTGAATTGGTCTTTGCGCACTCCTTTATCATAACTTTCGCCGATGGTCATTTGCGGATTGTATACAGGTTGCATACGATAAAAAACGCAGATGTCTTCGTGTTTGCGAAGCGGCTGTTTGTTGGCATTGAGGAAGTTGGTCGATTTGGATTTAATCCATACGATTTTGTACTTAAACCATTCTTCATTGCTCATAATCAGCTTGGCGGTAAACAACCCTTGCGAGGTGAGCACTATCGCTCCGTTGTCTTTTATTATGCGAGTATATTGTGCCCAGAGTTTCTGCAAATCAATAACTGAATCCCATTTATTTTGGGTGGTGCCGTAGGGTAAATCACACAGAATCATATCCACGGATTTGTCGGGAATCTGCGGCATAATATCCAAACAATCGGCTTCAAATATCTGATTTTCAAATGATTTTATATCCTTTGTCATGATTATATAAATGGGAATGTATATTCCGAGAAGCTATAACGATAATAAGAATTTTTACAAAGGTACGAAAAATTTTTAAAATCGTATAATTATTTATTGTAAGTTAGCATTGATTCGATGAGGGTGCGGGAGGGGCTGAGGCGGGGGATTTTGCGCTGGCCGCCGAGCTTGCCGGTGGAGGCGAGCCAGTCGTCGAACAGGCCCGGGCGGGCGGTGACGATGGTGAGCGGGGCGAGGAAGATTGAGTCGGCACGCTTGGCTTGGTAGTCGGAGTTGACGGCGCAGAGTTGGCGGTCGAGTTCGGCGGCGAAATCGGCCTCGGATTGGGGTTCTTTCGACCACTCGATGAGCCACTGGTGTTGGCCCTTGGCTTCGGCGGTGGCGAACACCGGGGCGGCGGTGTAGTTGGCCACGGCGCAGCCGAGCCGCGCGCAGGTGGCGGCGATGGCGGCGTCGGCGTTGTGCACCATGAGCTCTTCGCCGAAGGCGTTGATGAAGCTGTGGGTGCGACCGGCGATGGTGATGCGCAGGGGTTCGACGGTGTCGATGCGGACGGTGTCGCCGATGGCGTAGCGCCACAGGCCGTTGCACGAGCTGATAATCAGCGCGTAGACGGCTCCCGACTCCACTTGCCAAGCGCTGAGCGCCCGCGGGTGCGGCTCATCGATTTGGTCCAAGGGCACGAATTCGTAGTACACGCCCGCGTCGAGCAGCAAGAGCATCGACCGGCCGGCGGGGGTGTCTTGCACGGCGAAGAAGCCTTCGGAGGCGTTGTACGTTTCGAGGTAGCGCATGCGCTGTGGGTCGATGATGTCGTTATATTGTTGACGGTAAGGACCAAAGGCGATGCCGCCGTGGAAGAATACTTCGAGGTGGGGCCACACTTGGTGGATGTGGTCGGCACCGGTGCGTTTTAACACTTCTCGCAACACGGTCAGGAACCACGATGGCACCCCGGAGATGTTGGTAATGTCTTGATTGATAGCGGATTCCACCAGCAAGGGCAGCTTCTCGTGCCAGTCGGCCATCAGCGCCACTTGCTTTTTGGGCACGCGTAGCAGCTCCACGGCGGGGTTGATGGCGTCGATGAGGTTGGCCGAAAGGTCGCCCACGCGCACGTCGGGCGGCAGGTCGCTCACCTCGTTGGCGAAGCTGCCGCCGAGGATGAACGTCTTGCCGCCGAACAGGCGGCTGTCGCTATATATATTAAGGTAATGTGCCACCACGTCCGACGCGCCGCGGTAGTGGTTGCGGCGGAGCGAATCGGCGGTGACGGGGATGTACTTGCTCTTGCCGTCGGAGGTGCCCGAGGACTGGGCGAAGCGCAGGCAACGGCCGGGCCACAGCACGTTGGCCTCGCCAGTGACCATGCGCATAATGTCGGCGCGCAATTCGGGATAAGCCATCACGGGCACGGCCTCGGCGAAGGCTTCGGCCGAGCGGATGGCGGGGAAGTTGTAGCGGCGGCCGAAGTCGGTGGATGCCGCACGGCGCAGCAAGTCGGCCAGCACGCGACGCTGTGCCTCCTCCGCTCCGGCGCGCGTGTACCAGCGGCGCGATGCGCGGCATCGTGCGGCGAAGTATGGGCGAAGGAGCGGGGTGAGGTTGAGCATTGTGCTAAGTGGTTAACGTACAGACACTTTGACCGGACGGCGGGATTGGTCGGAGATGACCAAGTACACGCCCGGGGCGATGTCCACGTGGAGGTTGTTGTGGATTTGGTCGAGGTGCATCACTTCCACGCCGGAGGCGGAGAAGATGCGCACGTTGGATTGCGGCGCGCTGCACAGGAATCGCAGGCAGCCGTCGTAACCTTCCACCACTAAGCCTTGTTCGGCTTGGATGCCGGTGATGCCGGCGTGTTCCACGAATACCACGTTCGACAGCGGCGAGAGGTAGCCCAAGCGCGATGCTTGCACGGTGTAGCTTTCCGAGTCGCTGTCGGCGAATCCGTCGATGATGATGCCGGGCTCTTCGGCGATAATGTCTTCAGTATCAACGGCATTACCGCGGTAGATGGTGCGGTGCACAATCCAGTAGTCGACCTCTTCGCCCGATACCGGGGTCCAGTTGGCGCGGTATGAATCGGCTTCGATGTCGGTGGCGGCAGTGGCGGTGACGGCCGAGAGCGAGGGCACGGCTAAGCATTGGCCGGTGAGGACGATGCCTCGCGAGCCGGTGATGCCGCCTTCGCTGATGATGAGTTTGGCGGAGTGTTCGCCGATGGCGTTAGGGGTGTAGGTGATGACCAATGAGGTGCCTTCGGCGTGGTTTACCAAGGTGGCTTTCAGTGAGTTAGAAGGTATGGAGAAGAGCGCCTTGTCGGTGCCGGTGATTACCAAATCGAGCGAGCCGGTGAGGTTTTCGCCGCGGAAGAAGAGTTCGGCTTTGGCACTTTGGCCCAGGGCAATTTCGCCGAAGTCTACGCTCATGCCTTGGGTGGGAGTGATGAGCACGGGGTCGCCGGTGGGCTGGTCGGAGCCGCTGCCGCCGCCGGTGGTGATTTTGAAGGGTTGACCGGCCTTGTCGCCCCAGAGGTAGTCGGCCAATTCAGGCAGGTCGATAAACGGGTTGCGGTTGTTTTGGATGCTGTAAACCACGTCGTTACGGTCCAATTCCTTGTCGTCGACGGGGTCATCGGCGGCCCAACGGAGTAGCATCTTCGAGGCCCAGCCGTTGAGGGTGGGGTAGTTGTTGTTGGCCACCATGTAGGTGTATTTCCAAGTGAGGTCGGTGTAGCACGTGGCCATATAGAAATATGTACGCGCGAAGTCGCCTTTGTAGCGGTCGTCCGGCTCAAACACCCACTGGCAACCGCCGCCCTGGCCGGCCACGGGGTAGCCCACGGTCGACACGCCGTTGTCGAATTTGAGCGCTTCGGTGCGGTCAACTTCGCCCAGCGGGTAGTTGCTTTTGGCCATATTGGCGTCGGCCTCCGAGGGGTAGAGGTGGTTGAGGTCGACGTAGGCGCTGACGTTGGTCAACCCGCCCCACCAGCTCTTGGGGAACGAGTGTTCGCGGTTCATACCGCTGAAGCTGGGCAGGTAGAACGTTTTGTCGGAGTACATTTCCCACCAGCGGTTGGTGCCGGGGTACACGTCCGTGCGCTGGAAATAGCGCGGCAGGTCGTTGTATGACGATACCAAAGTGAAGTTGCGAATCAGATTGTGCACAGCCGTTTTGAGCTCCTCGCCCGATTTGCCTTCGAGCGATTTGTAGTAACCGGCCGGATATTCGGCCCGCAGCGGCAAGCAAGCGAGCGCCACGGCCATTGCGGAGAGAAAAAGAAAGCGTTTCATCAGCGTTTAAGGTATAAAAATTAGTTTAGCCAACAAAGTTAGCAAAAAAAATCCGTATATCGGCAAATCTCCTCCGTTTTTTTGCAAAGAGAGGGCAGAGAATGGGCTGAATGGGCTGAAATAGAGGAGTTAAGACTTCGCTAAAGCTCAGAGCCGTGACAAAAAAGCCGGGAGGGTGCGGCGGCATCGTTTTTTGGCTTTGCTGCGAGCTGCTACTCGCGCCGGGGTGGGGCGGTGTTTTTGTGGCTTTTTCTCAAAAAATTGGTGGTTTGGTGATTTTTTTGTTACTTTTTTGTTGATTTTTAAAAATTTTTACTTAACTTTGCGGCCAAATCCAAATTGGCATTTGTTAAGCGTATGTTAGAGCACACTGGCAAATTGTAATAAAAACCGAGAATTTCAAACAATATTCTACTAACTAATTATTGCTCAGTATGAAGATGAAAACACTGTTGCTCGCGGCAATCTGTTTGATGGCGAGCGCAATCGGGCAAGCATCGGTGGTGGACTGTTTGGAGGTGGTGCTGACCTCCGGACCGTGCGCCACGTTCCTGTTCGACCGACAGCCCGAGATTACCTTTGTCGATTCCAAATTGCAGATCACCACGGCCGACGATTCGTCGGTTGCTTACGACCTTGATGATGTGGTCGACATCCAATTCAAGACCTTTGATAGCACCTTAGCCGCTGACCTTCAATCCATTACCATCACCGCCACCGGCGAGGGCATCGTCGTGGCCAACCTGCCGGCGGACAGCTCCGTGGCCGTGTACGACCTCAACGGCCGCGCCATCATCCAAGCAGTAGCCTCCGAGAGCTTCACCATCTCGCGCCAAGACCTCGGCCGTGGCGTTTATGTGCTCAAAATCAACAACTTCGCAACTAAAATTACTCTTAAATAACTATGAAAAAAGCATTACTTTCGCTGATGCTCTTGGCCTCGCTGTCCTTGGCCGCTCAAGAGCGCGTGATGAACATATACCTCGGTGATGGCACCGTGCAAACCATCAAAGTAACTGATGTTCAGAAGATTACCTTCACCATCTCGACCGACGACCCCGACCCCGCCGGCGGCGTGCAGATGGTCGACATGGGCCTGTCGGTGAAGTGGGCTTCCTACAACATGGGCGCCTCCAAGCCCGAGGACTACGGCAATTTCTATGCCTACGGCGAAATCGAGCCCAAAGAAGTCTACTCCTGGGACACCTACCAATGGCGCTACTGGGATTATGACGAATGGGACTGCGACGAGTGGGAAAAATACCTCAAACTCGGCGCCACATACACCGGCACCAACTACGACGTGGCCCACGTGAAATGGGGCGAGCAATGGCGCACTCCCACCAAGCAAGAATGGGACGAACTCATCAACAATTGCTCGTGGTCGTGGGGCGCTATCGGCGAAGTGGCCGGTATGTTTGCCACCTCCCGCATCAACGGTAACCAAATCTTCTTCCCCGCTGCCGGCAACATGGTCGACGGTGAACACACCCACGACCAACTCGGCTGCTTCTACTGGACCTCGACCGAGTACATCCAGAGCGACATCTCCGTGGAATGCCGCAACTATCGCGCCAACATCGATGCCCAAAACCACTCGGCCAACGGCTACGACTACCCCGAAGTGGGCTTCTCCGTGCGCCCCGTCTACGGTCCCATGCCTGAGGAAGAACTACCCTCGGTGGTGCAACCCACCGAAGCCGATATGGTCGACCTCGGCCTGTCGGTGAAATGGGCTTCCTTCAACCTTGGTGCCTCCAGCTCCGGCAGCGACGGCCTGTTCTTCTGCTGGGCCGAATTGACCGAAAAGCAATACACCCACACATATAATTATAAGTACTACGACCCGCTGACCGATAAGTGCGTCATCATCGCCGACCAAATCTCCGGCACTGAATACGACGCTGCCACCGCTCTGTGGGGCGATGGCTGGCGCATGCCCACCATGGCCGAATGGCAAGAACTCGTGGACAATTGCACCTGGACCGCCACCTCCTCCGGCTACACCGTCACAGGCCCCAACGGCAACTCCATCTTCCTGCGTGCCAGCGGCTTCATGACCTACAAGGGCGCGCCCCGCGGCTCCTCGCAGCCCGGTTACTACTGGGCCGGCGATGCCGACACCCGCACCAACTGGCAAGGCGAAGTGATGGATTCCAACGCCGGCGCCCTACGCTTCTCGCGCGTCGGTTCCTCATTCGGCAATCCCGAAGTCACCTACTTCTCCCGCGCCGGCGGCATCCAAATCCGTCCTGTTCACGATTAATAAGTAACAACAAATCAATCAAATAAAACGGTGGCCGGGAGCGTCACTCACTCCCGCCACCATTAACCAATTCATTCCAATAGCGTATGAAAAAATTTACTACACTATGGGCATTAGCGCTTGCAATGGCTTGCGCACTGCCGGCAGCCGCTCAGGATGAAAACATCGTCTTCGACCTGCGCACCTCCACAGGATTCAACTCCTGCTACCAAACCTCGCTCGAGTATGAGCGCGATTACGACGACGCGTGGTTCTACAATTCCTACTACGGCTACGCCTACATGTACAGCTACTACATCTATACTCCCTACTACTCCGACTATCTCTTCACCCCAACCATGGAGCTGACAGCCGGTACCCTCTACCGCATCAATATCGCTCCCTACGCCTATTCAAGCTCGTACCTCAACGGCACTCTCACTGTGCTGCTCGGCGCCCCCGGCCAAATTCCCGCCAATGCCGACCAATGGCAACAGCTCGAAAAATGGACCGGCTTTGAATACGTGTCCTCCACTGCCGAAAAAGAATCACGCTCGATTTATTTCACCGTCCCCTCCGACGGCAGCTATCGCGTGGCTTTCTTAGGCGAAGACTACCCCATCAGCCTGTGGGATACTTACATCGTGGCTGAAGGCGCTGCCACCGCGCCCAACCCCGTGACCGACTTCACCGCCTTGGCCGATGCCACCGGCGCCGCCAAGGTCACCCTGTCGTTCACCCTGCCCACCAAGAACCTCAGCGACGAAGACC
>JBJEKG010000044.1:0-4352 GCA_051878535.1 Muribaculaceae bacterium | reverse complement strand
CATCCGCCCGCTGCCGTTGGAGATTGTCGACGTGACCAAAAAGAACGGCACCGAAGCCCCGCCACGCCTGTTCGACCTCACCTCTTTGCAGGTGGAAACCAACAAATTATGGGGCTGGAGCGCCGACGAAACCCTGCGCCTCATCCAGTCGCTCTACGAGAAGAAAGTCACCACCTATCCGCGCGTCGACACCACCTACCTCTCCGACGACATCTACCCCAAAATTCCGGACATCCTGCGCAAGATGACGCCCTACGCGCCGCAGACTGCCCCGGTGCTCGCCACCAAGATTCCCAAGAGCAAAAAGGTGTTCGACAACAGCAAAGTCACTGACCACCACGCTATTATCCCCACCGGCGAATCGCCCGAGAAGCTCATGGGCAACGAGCGCCAGCTCTATCACCTCATCGCTCTGCGCTTCATCGCCGCCTTCTACCCCGACTGCCGCTTCAGCCAAACCAGCGTGTTGGCCCGCGCCGGCGACACCGAGTTCAAAGCCACCGGCAAAGTAATCACCGCGCCCGGCTGGCGCACCATCCTCAAAAAGCAAGATACGGCCGGCGACAAGTCCGACGACCGCATCCTGCCCGAGTTCACCAAAGGCGAATCCGGCCCTCACGAGCCAAAAATCGTCAAAAAAACATCCACGCCGCCAAAGCTTTACACCGAAGGTACACTGCTGCGCGCTATGGAAACCGCCGGCAAGATGGTCGACGACGAAACTTTGCGCGAAGCCCTCAAGGAGAACGGCATCGGCCGCCCGTCCACCCGCGCTGCCATCATCGAAACACTCTTCCGCCGCCACTATATCGCGCGCTCGGGCAAGTCGATTACAGCCACCAAAGCCGGCATCGACCTCATCGCCACCATCAACAACGAACTGCTCAAATCCGCCTCACTCACTGGCATTTGGGAGAAAAAACTGCGCCAAATTTCCAGCGGCGAATACCAAGCCACTGTCTTCCTCGACGAGCTGAAGCAGATGATGAACGAAATCGTGTTGGAAGTATTGCGCGACAACTCCTACCGCAAAATCGACACCTCCGTGGAGCCAACCTCCACGCGCAAACCCAAGGCCGCAGCCGCCGCCGACAAATCCGCCGACGCGCCCAAACGCACGCGCCGTCCGGCCATCAAGTCGTTGGACGAAATCAAATGCCCCATCTGCGGCCAAGGCCACATCCTCAAAGGCCGCACCGCCTACGGCTGCTCGCGCTATGCCGAAGGTTGCTCCATGCGCCTGCCCTTCGACCAATACCCCGCCACCCTCACCCCGGCCCAATTAGCCGCCAAACTCAAGAAAAAATGAACGATTGGTGGCAAATCCTCGCCGTACTGGCCATCGCCGCCGGCGCCGTGTGGCTCTGGCTCCGCACTCGCCGCAGCCACACCTGCTGCGACCCCGACCACCCCGACAGCTGCAACAACCACGCCCACAACGACAATTGCGCCAACTGCCCCCTCGCCAACCACTGCCACCCCCAATAACCCCCTACCAAAACCGCTATTATTCATTGGCATAAAAAAAATAAACGCAAAATAAAATTGCGAAATAAATTTGCTAATTAGTTGATTTTCATCTTTTTACCTTATTTTAAAATAAAAATAAAATGAAAAAGAAAACCAGCTAAGGACCTGCTACGCCCTACAACGAAAATAGTGATGCACAACGGCCGGCGGTCGGAAGGGTAAGCAAAAAGGCTTCGCCACTTTCCGGGCGGAGCCTTTTTGCACTTGCTGCGAGCTCTTGCTGACGGTGCAAGGGAGGAGGGGTTATTGCTTGCGGCCTTCGAGGTCGTCGTTGGTGATGCCGTTGTCTACTTTCTTGACGGAGGCGTTGAGCGAGCCGAGGCGGTAGGAGATGGCGATGTTGAAGCTGCGGCGGCCGTCGATGATTGAGGAACTGTAGCCGGTGTAGTCGCCGTTAATGGTTTCGGACGACCAGCAGTAGCGGCTGCTGCCGATGGGGTTGGTGGCGCCTACGCGCAGTTGCAGGCGGTCTTCCTTGAGGAAGTTGCGCGAAATCTGGATGCCATAGTAGAGGCGGTCGGCGAATGAGCCCACTTGGCGCGTGTAAACGTTTGAGGCGCGCTTGCCGCGGTAGAAGCCGAAGATTTCAGCATTGATTTTCCACGGGAGCTTCTGCTGGAAGCGCATGTAGAGGTTGCTGAAGTCCCACACTTGGTTGACCATGCCGAGGTATTTGTAGCGTTGGAGGCCGTAACTGCCGTTGAGCATCACGGATGATTTGTCGGTGATGGACCATTGAGCGAAGAGTTGGAGAGAGAGGTTGCGGTAGTGGCTTACGTTGCCGTAGGTAGAGTGGGTGTAGTTGTTTTCGTCGACCCATTGCACGGTTTCCACGCCGTTGTTAATCAGCGAGTAGCCGATGTTGGCGTTCATATTGAACTTGGGCGTGTAGAGGGTGTAGGTGAGGCGCAAACTGTGGCGGCGGGCGCTGCTGAGGTCGGGGTTGCCGTGCGATTCGGCAGTGGGCGAGTAGGTGTAGGCCGGGTTGAGGTACGAGATGCCCGGACGCGAGATGCTGGAGGAGTAGTTGAAGCGGAACGACGAGGCGGCCGATGCCTGGTAGGAGATGGCAGCGGAGGGCACGAGGTCGTTGAGGTGAGCGGAGAATGATTCGGCCGAACCGTCGGGGTATTCGGCTTTGTAGTAAGTGTTTTCGTAGCGCACGCCGCCGCGCAACATGAACTTGCCCACGTTAGCCGAGTACTGAGCGTAAGCGCCGTTGATGTACGAATCGTGTTGGAATTGGGTGGTGGCGAGGTCGCTGAGGCCGGTGAACTGAGTGGCGTTGTCCGAAGTGTTGTGGCGGAAGATGCCTTTGGCGCCGACGTCGATGGTGTGGATGCCCATGACGCGCACCCAGTCGAACTGGAGCGTGTGTTCGGCGAATTTACCGTCGTAGTCGTTGTAAATGCCGTCGTAAGGCACCTCGAGCGAGCCCCATGAGTCGTAATATGAGTTTAGGCTGCGGTTGCTTTGGTTGGTGGTGGAGAGCAGGTAGGATGCGGTGAGCTTCTCGCCCGGGCGGCGGGTGTTGTGCTGGTAGTTGAAGCCGAACTCGGCATCGAAATAGCGATAGAACGGGGCATCGAGCGACTGGCGCATGCCGCCTATGAGCGAGCCGTTTGGAGCGTAGTAATTTTGGTAGCCGGAGCCGTTGGCGTCGACATCGTAAGCCCATCCGTGAGCTTCGAAGGTGAAGAGGTTGAGGGTGTCGGGCTGCCAGGATGCTTCGCCGCCGAAGGCGAGGGCATAGCCTTCGCTCTTATTTTCCCCGCTTTCAGATCGGCTTTCGCCATTGCGATAGTTGATGGTTTCTTCCGAGAATGAATGCTGAGATTTGCCGCCGAGCGGTTGGTACCAAGCATCGAGGCTTACGGTGACTTTGCCCACTTCGCCGGTGCCGAAGATGCCGCCGGTGGGGTAGTCGTTCGAGGTGTCGTAATTGACCATGGCGGTGGCGGTGTAGCCCTTGATGGCGGAGTTGTCTTCGGTGACGAAGTTGAGCACGGCGGTGGTGCCTTCGGCATCGTATTCGGCGCCGGGTTCGGTGATTACCTCAATGCGCTTGATGGTCGAGGCCGGCATGGCGCGGAAGATGTCCTTGGAATTGCGGGTGAGCGATGGCGCCGGGCGGCCGTTCTTGTATATTTTGAAATCGGTGGAACCGTTCACGCGGATGGTGCCGTCGGCATCAACCGACACCATGGGCACTTTGCGCAACACGTCGCTGACCATCAGCGTGGGGCGCTCGGGGTCGGCGGTGAGGTCGAAGGCCACGCCGTCGATTTTTCGGATGACCATGGGCTTCTGGGCGGTGACGGTGATGGCTTCGAGTGTTTCGGAGGCTTCAACCATTACCAAAGTGCCGAGGTCGGCCACGGGCGCGGCGGCCGACACGGTGAAGGTGGTGTCGACTTCAGTCATGCCTACGTAGGAGAGGTTGAGCCGGTAAGTGCCTTCGCCGGCGATGTCTTGGTTGATGACGCCCAATTCCGAAGTGATTTGTGAGATGGAAGCGGTGGATGCGCCTTCGGCAAAGATGCGATAGGTGACGTAGGGTAGGGGCTCGCCGTCGGCGTCGGCTACCACGGCTTTAAGTTGATATGCGGCGGCACTGCAAATGGTTAGAGCCGCGAGGAGGAGAGTGGAGAGAGCACGTGTAATCATTTCAATTTATTGTTTATGTCCACCTATATGACGCAAAAACCGGAGCATAATGACATACGAGCGCTTATTTTAACAAATATTAAGAAAAGTAGATGGATGGGTAACTATTCAGCTATGTTTGCAAAACTGATAAAGATAAAAGAAAAGTCGGTAGG
>JBJEKG010000043.1:0-4355 GCA_051878535.1 Muribaculaceae bacterium | reverse complement strand
GCAAATGTTCACCGAGCAAAGCTACGACGAGATGCGCTCCCGTGCGCTCTTCTGCCTAGAGCGCGTCAACCTCAAAGGCGCGGAGGACAAGTTCCCATCGGAAATCTCCGGCGGCATGCAGAAGCGTGTGGCCATCGCTCGCGCCATAGCCCTCAATCCCCGTTACCTCTTCTGCGACGAGCCCAACTCCGGCCTCGACCCCAAGACGTCAATCCTCATCGACGAACTGTTGCGCGACATCACCCGTGAGTACAACATCACCACTGTGATTAATACGCACGACATGAACTCCGTGCTGGGCATCGGCGAGAATATCGTCTTCATCAACAAGGGCCACCGCGAGTGGGTGGGGTGCAGCGCTGAAGTGTACACCTCCACCAACGAAACCCTCAACGACTTCGTGTTTGCTACTCGCCTCTTCCGCGAGGTCAAAGAGGCTCATCAGCTACGCGCTAAAAACTGATTTACCACTATGCGATTCTGCGACATTCCCGGTCACGATAGCGTCAAGCAACGCCTCTGCGCGCTGGTCGACAGCGGCCGTATGCCTCACGCCCTGCTGCTCGAAGGCAAAGAAGGCTCGGCCAAATTCGCCTTGGCCATGGCCTTGGCACAGTATATCCAGTGCGCCGACCGCCACGATGGCGACAGCTGCGGCCGTTGCCAGAGTTGCCGTCAGATGCAGCTTATGAGCCACTACGACGTGTACTACATGTATCCCGTGGTCAAGAAAAACTCCAAGCCGACCACCTCGGCTTACTTCGCCAAAGAGTTCGCCGAGTACATGGCCGAGAACCCCTTCATGGGGCTCGAGCGCTGGCAGAAATTCCTCGATGATGTCAACGCTCAGCCGGCCATCTTCGTGGAAGATGCCAACGAAGTATTAGGCAAACTCGGCACCACCGCCCGCGGCGGACGCAACAAGGTGGTGGTGATGTGGATGGCCGAACGCATGCGCGAGGAAGCCGCCAATAAACTGCTCAAAATCATCTAGGAACCGTATGCCGACACCTTCTTCATCCTCACCACCAACAACCCCCGCGCCATCCTGCCCACCATCTACTCGCGCTGCCAGCGCGTGGCCGTGCCGCCGTACACTGATGCCGAAGTGGCCGAAATCGTGCAGCGCTATGCCCACGTCGGCCCTGAAACGGCCGTGGCCATCGCTTCCACCGCCGAGGGCAACGCTGCCCGCGCCATTGCTGTAGCCAACAACGATAGCGCACAGTTGCAGTCGCTCGACCTGTTCACCCGATTGATGCGTGGCGCTTACGCCAAGAAAGTGTCTGAACTCCGTCGCTGGGCCGACGAGCTCGGCGGCAAAGGTCGCGAAGCCAACATCAACTTCTACACCTACTGCTCGCACCTCATCCGCGAGAACTTCATCCTCAACATCGGCGAGCCGGTGCTCAACTCGCTCACCGCCGCCGAGGCACAGTTCAGCCAGCGCTTCTCGCCTTTCATCAACGAGCGCAACGTCGAAGACCTGCTCGCCCTGTTCGACCGCGGCGTCGCCGACATCGCCGCCAACGGCAACGCCCGCATCATAGCCTTCGACACCGCCATCCACATAATCATGCTTCTCCGCCGCTAATCTCCCACCTATTGAATTGGCCCCATTAGGCTAATTAGCCCAATAAGGCTAATTGGCCCACTTGCCGCGCGGAGCCTTCTTGCTCGGCTTCCGCCTCGCCACAGGACTCACTGCGTGGGGCCCGCTTGTGACGCGGAGCCTTTTTGCATGCGCTCCGAGCTTCTGCTCGGCTAAAAAGGTGGGTATCAGTCTTGCGGCTCGTCGCGGAAGAGTTGGTGGGCTTCGTCGAGGTGGAAGTATTTGGCCAGCAGGGCGATGAAGCGCGAGATGCGCTCGATGGCGGAGGCGGTGTCGGCGCTTACGGCTTGGTGGCGCAGGCGCATCATCAGCAGACCGTAGAGGGCGTTGAAGCAGGTCTCGATTTCGCCTTTGGGCTCGGCGCCGGCGCGGGCGCGCAGCTCCACAATCAGGGGCAGGATGGAGTAGTAGGCGCGGTGGTAGTCGGCGAAGCGGTCGTCGGCCATGACGGCGCGGTGCAGGTCGTCGAGCTGGATGATGACGTTGCGGTTGATTTGCAGATGGCCGCTTTCGGTCACCTCTTCGCGGCGCATCATGTCGATGAGCGATTCGTACCATTCCACCACCTGTCGATGCTGCTCGTCGGGCAGCTGCATAGGCGTGATGATGTCGTGCTCAATTCGCTCTATATTAAGCGAATAGGCGCGGATGATGTCCTCGATTTGCCACATGTACAGGAGGTATTCGGCGATGTTGTCGCGGCGTTTTTGCGAAGCTATAATCATTGTTGAAAGGTTTTAAGAGTGAAAGTTGAACCGTCGAATTGGCCGTAGGTGAAGTGGTCGATCCAGTCGCCCAACACGATGAGGCGGCCATTTCCCATTGGACGGTCGACCACGATGTGATGGTGGCCGAGCACCACGTAGTCGGCCGAGGGCAACGTGGCCACGTCCTGCTCCACTTGGCGAGCGTGGGCTTCGACATCCTCAATGCCGTAGCGGCTATGGCGGCTGGAGCTGCTCCAGCAGTGGGCAAAGGGAATGGTCCACCGCGGGTGGATGCCGCTGTAGAGCCACTGCAACAGGCGGTTGCGAAACAGTGAGCAGATGAATCTAAAGCCCATGGAGCGGCGGCCGATGCGGTCGCCGTGGCCGATGACAAACCGCTTGCCGGCGATGGTGCGCTCCACCCACGGCGCATCAATCACCTCCATGCCAATCTCCGTGCGGAGGTAATCGAACAGCCAGATGTCGTGGTTGCCGGTGAGCCAGGTAATCTTCACTCCGGCATCGGCCAGCGCGGCCAACGCGCCGAAGAAGCGCACGTAGCCGCGAGGCACGGCCGTGCGGTACTCAAACCAGTAGTCCAACACGTCGCCCACCAAGTAGAGCTCGGTGGCGTCGGCCGCAATGGAGCGCAGGAACTCCACCACTCGCTGCTGATGGGCGCGAGCGTCGGCGATGTAGCGTGCGCCGAGGTGAAGGTCGCTGATGAAATAAATCATAGGAAGCCTAATTCCAACTTGGCTTCCTCGCTCATCATGTCGTGGGTCCATTCCGGCTCAAACACGATGTTGACATTCACGGTCGTTACCCCGGGAATGCTCGAAAGCTTCATGTTCACGTCCTCCACGATGAAATCGGCCATCGGACAGTTGGGCGCGGTCAGCGTCATGTCGATGTTGAGCACGCCGTCGTCGGCCAAGTCGATTTTATACACCAAGCCGAGGGAATAGATGTCCACGGCTATTTCGGGGTCGACCACCGTGCGGAGGTACTTCACGATGGTCTCCTCTATCTGATTTCGTTGTTCTGCTGTCATAATACTGCAAAGTTAGCCATTTTTTGCCGATAAAGCAAAAAAAATGGCTAAGAAGGCGCAAAGTTTGCCAAATTATCGCTATCTTTGCACCGAAATAAGTAAAATTGAACACTATGAAAGTATCAAAACGTCTCTTATCGCTTGTAATCGCCTTGGCCGCAATCCTGCCCGCTATGGCGCAATTCTCCATCGGTCCGCGCGTGGGCGTGGCCCTCAACACCCTCGAACTCAACGAACACGGCTTCGGCTCCGACAACCGCGCCGGCTTCACCGGCGGCCTGCAGGCCGAACTGATGATTCCGATGGTCAACTTCGGCTTCGACGCATCGGTAATGTACGTGCGTCGCACCTCCGACATCAAAGGTGAAAACGGCTTAAGCGTCGACCGCGATTACATCGAAATTCCCATCAACCTCAAATACAAATTCGGCCTGCCCATGGTTGGCAGCCTCGTGTCGCCCTACATCTTCACCGGTCCCAGCTTCGCATTCAAAGTGTCCGGCGAAGACTTCAGCAACTTCATCCACGAAAAGAAGTGCAACATGTCGTGGAACTTCGGTTTCGGCCTTCAGCTCATCAAGCACCTGCAAGTGGGCGCCTCCTACGGCATCGGCCTGAGCAAAGTGGCCGACTTCGCCGTTGAAAACGTCAACATCGAAGCCAAGCACAACGGCTGGACCATCACCGCCGCCTGGCTCTTCTAACCGCCCCTCCCCACACCCTGATATCGGCAGCGACACCCACCCACGGTGCCGCTGCCGTGCTTTCTCCGGCAAGTGAATTAGCTTGTCGAAGGCCTGGAACGTACACCTGTAGCCCCTAAAGTGTGTCAAAAGTTCTGAATCCGAACACAGCCTGTCGAAAGCTCGCAAAAAATCCACAGGAGGACAGGAGATTCAACAGGAGAACAGGATGTAATGAATTGAATATCAATAATATAATTCCTGTCCTCCTGCTAAATCTCCTGTCCTCCTGTGAACCC
>JBJEKG010000042.1:0-4358 GCA_051878535.1 Muribaculaceae bacterium | reverse complement strand
TGGAGGTGCACGATGCCGCGCCGTCGAAGGCTCGACAGACTCGTCGCGCCGATGCTGCCACCTTGGTTTCGCGTCGTGTGGTGTATGTCAACCGCAAGGCTGAAGCGCCGCAGGACACGTTGCACTATTACCTGCCCGATGGCGACTACTTCGCCGTGGCCTGGGCCGACTATGTGCCCGCGGCCAATCCCACCGACTGGCATTACAACACCATGGACATCAACGAAGTAGTGTTCGACCCCGACACCTATCCGGCCAACCCGCACCTGCGCAGTGCGGCCAGCGGCTCGTGCGAATTCAGCGTCGACTTCAGTCTCTCGCCCGAGGGCTACCCCACCACGGCCGAAGCAGCCGACCGTCCGATTGTCGACCGCGTCGTGCCGTTGAATATAAAGCGCCCGGCCGGGCGATTCCGCATCGTCGCCTCCGACATCGACCTTTACCGCGACATCATCGAGGGCTGTTCCGTCACGGTCATCTACCGCCAATTCATCAGCACCGGTTACAGCCCGGTACGCCGCGAACCCACTGAAATCATTGGCTCGTATCAATGGAGCGCGCCGCTCTACATCGAGCACTACACCTTGGGCGGATGCTCTCCCACCGACCAATCGCTCATCACCGACTACATCTTCGCCAACCCCACCCGCGAATCGCGCATCATCGCCGATTTCTACTTCTTCGACCCCGGCGGCAACTGCTTCAACCAGTGCATCGGCGTAGAGATACCGATATTTGCCAACCGCGAAACCATCGTCAAGGGCAACTTCCTCACCTCATCGCCCGACTATAAACCGGGCGACAGCGGGGTGAACATCGACGAAGGATTCGATGGGGAAAACATCGTACAATTCTGAAAAAATCAATATTAACCATCTAATAATCACACACATGAAGAAAACCATTTTTATTGCAACAGCAATGGGTCTGGCCTTGGCTTCGTGCCAAAGCGACGACCTGCAACCGGCTGTGGTGGGCCAAGGCGACGGCAACGTCACCTTCCACCTGAGCGCTCCCGAAGCAATGGAGTACAGCCGCGCAATCACCGCTCCGAACAGTGCCCTCGGCGGCATCTCCAACGTGGACTGGGCCAACTACGACCTGCGTTACAAACTGGCCGTGTACCAAGTGAACGACGACAGCTCCACTCGCTTGGTCATCCCCGCGCAAACCGTAACCGTCGACACCTATTCCGACGTGGACTTCTCGCTGCGCCTCACGCCTAACCGCAAGTACACCTTCGTGGTATGGGCCGACTTCGTGGCTCAAGGTTCGCAAGCCGACCTTCACTACAACACTGCGGACCTCGAGAACATCACCTGCCTCGATGCCGATGATGCCATGCTCAACGACGAAAGCCGCGACGCATACTTCGTGACCGAAACCATCGAAGTGACCGACGCCGGTCTGTCGCAAAGCCTCACTCTGCGCCGTCCGTTCGCCAAACTGCGCGTCATCGCCACCGACTGGGCCATCGGCGACCTCGACCTGCCCGACGAGTTCGACGTTACCTACTACGGTTGCCAACGCTTCGAAGGCCTCAACGCTCGCACCGGTGAGACCATCACTACAACCGACTTAGCCGATGACTGCGCCACCACCTACCACGCCACCATCGTGAAGGACACCAAGGAGTACTCGCTCGGCTACGACAGCTCCGACCGCAACCGCACCCTCGTGGTGGACTACCTCGTGGCTCAACCCACTCAATCATCCATCCACCTGAAGCTTGCGCCCAATGAAAACCTGCCTGTGCGCGACTTCTCTACCGACGTGCCCATCCGCCGCAACTGGCTCACAACCATCTTGGGCGATTTGCTCACCACCGGCGCCGACATCCACATCCTCTGCGACGAAGGCTTCACCGATGAATACAACGGCTTCCACTCCACCGGTTCGTTCAATCCCGTTGCTCCCTACGTCGACGCCACCGGCGTTTACCACATCAAGACCGCCGACGAACTCGCCTGGATAAGCGAGAACGTAGCCACCCTGAGCGCCGCCACCGTGGTGCTCGACAGCGACATCGACCTGCGAGGCATCGAATGGACTCCGATTAACTCATATAATAGCAACATCGCGCTATTCGATGGCCAAAATCACACCATTTACAATCTCGCTATCATTGGCGAAAACAATGCTTATCCCTTCGCCGGCACTCAATACAAAGGCTTGTTCAGCCATGGCCGCTACATCACCATTCAAAACCTCAACCTTGAGAATGTCAGCATCAATTCCAACCACGGCCATACAGGTGCTTTGGTAGGTATGCTTGGCGTTGACGGCGGCGCAATCGAGGGCAACCTTATTAAGAACTGCTCCGCCAAGCATGTGTTCATTCGCCCTGTAGTTTACGATGAAGACCGCAGTGCCGGTTCTTACAATGCCGGTGGCCTCGTAGGTATTCTGCATACAGGCAACTTCGACAACTGCCACGTGTCGGATGTAAACATCCAAGCCAGCTGGCGTGTAGGCGGCATCGTAGGTTACCACCACGTATATCGTACCTTGGATAATAACATCTATATGAACAACTGCTCGGTGGAAGATGCCACATTGTGGGTTACTTGGCGCTGGTATTCGTCCGATTACGACGATTATGATTACTATCAGTTGATGCAAGTCGGCAGCTTGAGCGGTTGCATTGATGGCAACACCGTCGACACTAACTGTGTAACATTTACAAGCTGCTCGCGTTCTAACATCACCTACGTAATCGGCGGCCACTCGGCATCCTCCAACTACGGTTGGGAACACTCCAACACCGAAGACGGCTTCTTCGACGAGCACAGCATCCAAGGCGCTTACTTCCTCCACGACGGCGATGAAGCCGCTTCCGGCACTCACACCCTCACCACCCCCGATGGTGTTACCATTCCTTACGGCCCGTTGCACAGGTTCTTCGGCCAGGCATGCGATTGCAAGATTATAATTGACGGTACTGAAGACACATCGGGATATATTGATTGATTATGAAGAAAACCATTTTTATTGCAACAGCAATGGGTCTGGCCTTGGCTTCGTGCCAAAGCGACGACCTGCAACCGGCTGTGGTGGGCCAAGGCGACGGCAACGTCACCTTCCACCTGAGCGCTCCCGAAGCAATGGAGTACAGCCGCGCAATCACCGCTCCGAACAGTGCCCTCGGCGGCATCTCCAACGTGGACTGGGCCAACTACGACCTGCGTTACAAACTGGCCGTGTACCAAGTGAACGACGACAGCTCCACTCGCTTGGTCATCCCCGCGCAAACCGTAACCGTCGACACCTATTCCGACGTGGACTTCTCGCTGCGCCTCACGCCTAACCGCAAGTACACCTTCGTGGTATGGGCCGACTTCGTGGCTCAAGGTTCGCAAGCCGACCTTCACTACAACACTGCGGACCTCGAGAACATCACCTGCCTCGATGCCGATGATGCCATGCTCAACGACGAAAGCCGCGACGCATACTTCGTGACCGAAACCATCGAAGTGACCGACGCCGGTCTGTCGCAAAGCCTCACTCTGCGCCGTCCGTTCGCCAAACTGCGCGTCATCGCCACCGACTGGGCCATCGGCGACCTCGACCTGCCCGACGAGTTCGACGTTACCTACTACGGTTGCCAACGCTTCGAAGGCCTCAACGCTCGCACCGGTGAGACCATCACTACAACCGACTTAGCCGATGACTGCGCCACCACCTACCACGCCACCATCGTGAAGGACACCAAGGAGTACTCGCTCGGCTACGACAGCTCCGACCGCAACCGCACCCTCGTGGTGGACTACCTCGTGGCTCAACCCACTCAATCATCCATCCACCTGAAGCTTGCGCCCAATGAAAACCTGCCTGTGCGCGACTTCTCTACCGACGTGCCCATCCGCCGCAACTGGCTCACAACCATCTTGGGCGATTTGCTCACCACCGGCGCCGACATCCACATCCTCTGCGACGAAGGCTTCACCGATGAATACAACGGCTTCCACTCCACCGGTTCGTTCAATCCCGTTGCTCCCTACGTCGACGCCACCGGCGTTTACCACATCAAGACCGCCGACGAACTCGCCTGGATAAGCGAGAACGTAGCCACCCTGAGCGCCGCCACCGTGGTACTCGACAGCGACATCGACCTGCGAGGCATCGACTGGAAGCCCATCAACACCTCTAACAACATCAACTACTTCGACGGTCAAGGTCACACCATCTTCAACCTCGCCATCACCGGCGACAAAGCCGCTGACTTTGGTGATGCAAGTAATGGCTATGGTGCCAACCGCTATATGGGTCTGTTTGGCGTGGCCACATTCATCAACATCAGCAACCTGACCTTGGAGAATGTGTCCATCAACAATGAATCGTCTTACGCCGGTGCCATC
>JBJEKG010000041.1:0-4386 GCA_051878535.1 Muribaculaceae bacterium | reverse complement strand
ATGTAGCGGGTGGAGGGGCGGGCGATGAAGAGCCAACCGGTGGCCGAGTTGGCGGCGTTTTCGGAGGTGGTGCGCAGAATTTGTGCGTGGATGCCCATTTGGAGGAGTTCGAGAAGAAGGTAGTGGTGGGTGGTGAAGTCGTAGCCGGAGACGGTGCCGGTGAAGAGGGTCTGCATATAGGCGTTGAGCAAGTCGGCGATTGCCTCGGGTTGGCACTGTTGCATCAGCAAGCGGACTTGGTCGGCGGTGATGAAGGTGATGGTTTCGTAGGTGGGGAAGTCGGTAAAGGGGTGGAACTGCATCCGTTTGAGCGTGTTTTCGTGGGCGATGCGCTTAATGCGCGCTTGGCGCTCCTCCAGGGTTTCCACCTTAGCTTCGGCAGCTTCTTTAGCTTTGGCTTCGCGGAGGGCTTTGCGCTCTTCGCGGGCACGACGGCGCTTTTCGCGTTTTTCAAACTGTGCTTGAGCCACCTTGGCGGCGATGGCCTCGAGTTTGGCAGCTTTGTAGGTGTCGTTGGGGTCGATGAATTGCGCCTCGATGCAAGCGAGCAGGTCGCGAACTGCGCACGCCGGACAACGAGCCAACACATCTTGCATGTGTTCTACCGAAGTATCTATTTGTTTTTTCTTTCTTGCCATATTTTTAAATTTTTTGCAAAGGTAATGGCAAAGAAGTGAGCGCGCTGTGAAATTTGGTTCGTGCGACCAAATTTCCGCGTTTTTTGCCGCGAATAGGGTTTATGACACGGCTCTTTCATTTAAAATTTGAAATAAAAACAAAGAACTAAAAGACGAATTTAAACGTAAAAACGTAAACGTAGAACGTAGTTTTATTCCAATTATACGTTTTACGTTTACGTTTTTACGTTTAGTTGTCACGAATCTATGTTTTAAATGAAAGAGCCGTGGGTTTATGACGAGTTCATTCGATTTTTACGAGGGACGTCCTTATCATTCTTTGCCGGCTCCCTCTTTTTTTATGTCGGATGTAAATTGCTGATATACAGCCTGCTATTGATTTGTCGAAGAGTGAAAATCCCAACAAATTGAGATTTACCCCCATTTTCGGCCAAAAACATTTTGAGATTCACTTTTTTACACCGGCTAAACAACTGATGGCCAAACATTTATAAATCAAATGGTCCTCCCTCCATCTCTGAAACTGTGTCAAAAGTCAGTCGGGTGAAACACAGCATACTTACTCCTGTGGATTTTTTGCGCACGTTCGATCGCGCCGGACTTTTCACATACTTTCTGTGGTGGTCACTCTTCTTGCCAGTCTCGCAGGAGGCGGTTGAGGGCGTCTTCGAGCAGGTCGAGGACGTGTTCGAAGCCTTGGGCGCCGCCGTAGTAGGGGTCGGGGATGCAGTCGTAGTGCGATGCCACGCCTCCCATCCAGTCGCTGATGGGGTGGATTTTGGCCATGGCTTCGACGGTGGGGGCGAGGCGGCGCAGATCGCGGATGTTGTTGGCGTCCATGCCGATGATGAGGTCGAAATGGTCGAAGTCGAGCTCGCGCACTTGGCGGGCGATGTGGGTGAGGTCGTAGCCGCGGCGGATGGCGTGGACGCGCATGCGTTTATCGGGCAGGTCGCCCACGTGCCAGCCACCGATGCCGGCGGAGTCGATACTCCAGCGGTCGGCCACGCCGTGCTCCGCCACCAAACTGTGCATGATGCCATCGGCGGCGGGCGAGCGGCAGATGTTGCCTAAGCACACGAACAATACGCGGATGGGCTTGCGGCGCAGTTGGGGCGGAATCACTCGTTGTGGAATCATATACCGGTGTAGGTTGAGGGCGACAGGGCGTGCAACTCGGCGCGGACTGCATCGGTAACGTCCAATGTATCAATAAATTCCGAGATGGATTGGGCGGTGACGGCGGAGTTGGTGCGGGTGAGTTGTTTGAGGGTTTCGTAGGGGTGGGGGTAGCCTTCGCGGCGGAGGATGGTTTGGATGCCTTCAGCCACAACGGCCCAGGTGTCGGCCAAGTCGGCGTCGATGGCGGCGCGGTTGAGCAGCACCTTGCCGAGGCCCTTGAGGGTGGAGGCGAAGGCGATGAGCGAGTGGGCCATAGGGATGCCGACGTTGCGCAGCACGGTGGAGTCGGTGAGGTCGCGTTGCAGGCGCGATACGGGCAACTTCTGGGCCAAGTGGGCATAGAGCGCGTTGGCGATGCCGATGTTGCCTTCGGAGTTTTCGTAGTCGATGGGGTTGACCTTGTGGGGCATGGCCGAGGAGCCTACTTCGCCGGCTTTGATTTGCTGCTTGAAGTAGTTCATGGAGATGTACATCCACATGTCGCGGTCGAGGTCGAATACCACCGTGTTGATGCGGCGCATCGCGTCGAACAGGGCGGCGAGGTTGTCGTAGTTGGAGATTTGAGTGGTGAAGGCTTCACGCTCGATGCCGAGGCGTTTCGACAGGAATTCGGCACCGAATTTGGCCCAGTCGATGGCGGGGAAAGCGGCGTGGTGAGCGTTGAAATTGCCTGTGGCGCCGCCGAATTTGCCGGAGATTTTCACGGCGTCGAGCGAGGCGAGCTGCTCGGTGAGGCGGTACACGTACACTTGGATTTCCTTGCCCAAGCGGGTGGGGGAGGCGGGTTGGCCGTGGGTGCGAGCCAACATGGCCACGTCGGCCCACTCGTCGGCGAGAGCGGCGAGGCGGTCGCGCAGTTCAACCACGGCGGGGCGGTAAACGTGGGCGATAGCGTCGGCGATGCTCATGGGCACGGCGGTGTTGTTGATGTCCTGCGAGGTGAGGCCGAAGTGGATGTATTCTTTGTAGTCGGCGAGGCCGCGGGCATCGAAGCAGTTTTTGAGGAAGTATTCCACGGCTTTGACGTCGTGGTTGGTGACGGCTTCGATGTCCTTGATTTGTTTGGCGTCGTCGAGGGAGAAGTGGCGATAGATGTCGCGAAGAGAATCGCGGGTTTCGGCGTTGATGCCGGAGAGTGCCGGCAGGGGGAGCTCGGCTAAGGCGATGAAGTACTCGATTTCAACCTTCACACGATAGCGTATGAGACCGAATTCGGAGAAGTATTCGTCGAGGGCGGCGCATTTGGAGCGGTAGCGGCCGTCGACAGGCGAGATAGCTGTTAGTTGGTTGAGTTCCATTGGTTTATTTGGTTATAAGCGTAAGCTATTTGATGATGGCTTGGTGGATGTGTTGGCTGATGTATTGCAGGTCGTCGTCGCTCACCCAAGGGCCGGCGGGGAGGCAGAGGCCGCGCGAGAAGAGGTCGTCGCTGACGCCGTTGACGTAGGCCGGGGCATCGGCGTAGAGCGGCTGGCGGTGCATGGGCTTCCACAACGGACGGCTCTCGATGCCGGCGTCTTCGAGGGCGAGGCGGAGGGCTTCGACGTTGGTGTGGGGCTCGCAGTCGGTGTGGGGCGAGGCGGCAGCACGGGTGGTGCCGGCGGCGCCGCCCACGGTCTTGGTGATGGCGGCAGCGTAGGCGCGGTCTTGGTTAACTACCTGTAAATCATCGGCTAAGGTGATGGTGCAGAGCCAGAAGTTGGCGTCGTGCTGCGGAGTGGGGTTCTCGTGGAGGGTGAGACCGGGGATGTCGGCCAGTAGGCGGCGGTACTCGGCTTGGACGTGGCGGTGATGGGCCACGTGGTCGGGCAGAATCTCCATCTGGCCGCGGCCGATGCAGGCGCAGATGTTGCTCATGCGGTAGTTGTAGCCAAGCTCGGTGTGGTGGTAGTAGGGGTAGGATTCGCGGGCTTGGGTGGCGAAGAACATCACGCGTCGGCGCGCCTCGTCGTCGGGGCAAATCAACGCGCCGCCACCGCTGGTGGTAATCATCTTGTTGCCGTTGAACGACAGCACGCCGAATTGGCCGAACGAGCCGCAGCGGCGGCCGGCAAATTCGGAGCCCATGGCCTCGGCGGCGTCCTCAATCACGGGGATGTCAAACTCGGCGGCCACCTCCATGATGCGGTCGATTTGGGCGGGCATGCCGTAGAGGTGGGCGGGGACGATGGCTTTGGGCTTGCGGCCGGTGCGGGCGATGCGGTCGGCGATGGCCGAGCGCAGCAGCTCCGGGTCCATGTTCCAGCTGCCCGGTTCGGAGTCGACGAATACGGGCGTGGCGCCGAGGTACTTCACCGGGTTGGCGGTGGCGCAGAAGGTGAACGACTGCACCATCACTTCGTCGCCCGGGCCTACGCCGCAAGCGGCCAGCGCCAAGTGGATTGCGGCGGTGCCGCACGACAGCGCCACGCATTGCAGCTCGCGGCCGGTGCCGTGGCCGATGTAGCGGCGCAAATCGTCCTCGAAAGCGTTCACATCCGGACCGAGGGGCACCACCCAGTTGCCCTCGAACGCGCGGTGGATGTATTCCAATTCTTTGGTGCCGATGTGCACCAAACATAGCAAT
>JBJEKG010000040.1:0-4390 GCA_051878535.1 Muribaculaceae bacterium | reverse complement strand
TTATGTATTGTTAATCAAGTCGTTATAGATTATTGCTTGCGATTTGTTAACAGCATAAAGTTATAACACAATACTCATGCGCGACAATGTCCTCATTCGTAAGAAATCTAACATAGTACAAATGTTGGCCCAGAAGCTAAATGTGCCGGTGGAACAAGCCATCGACCTGTTTTACTCCACCCAAACCGCACGGTGGTTGTGCGAAAAAAAGTGCGCCATGCACCTTATGAGCGACCTCTATATCCTCGAAGACATCCTCACCGAGTTGGGCCATCCCGCATGTGAATCAGAACCTTAAATTCTGTTAATTTTGAATTTGCTATGCAATATAGCATACCTTTGAGGATTTAAGGAGCAAGAAACCATATATTATGCAATAATTATGACTAAGCACATTCTTTGCTTTGTGATGGCTTTGGCGACGGCATGCGCCGGCCTTGCGCAGCGGTCTGCCGCCAATGGCTTTGGCGTCTCCGTTGGCGCCGACCTCACTATCCCATACGAGGATAGCGACATTGAAAACTTTTGGGGCTTGGATTTGCGCGGTGAATACCGTTACAACCTTTGCAACCGGTTCTTTGTACTTCCCGCTGTCGGTGTCCAATATGAATGGCATAAAGCGGCCTTAGGTGATGGCGCTTCGCCTCTTGCCGATGTATCAGCAAAAGCTTGGGGATTAGGTGTTTACCCTCAGATAGGCTATAGCCTTACCACAATTCGCGGCAACTCGGTTGACCTACTCACCGGCCCGATGATACGCTATTACTTCGACAAAGACTACGACTTTAACGAGCCGGCTCTGTACAGCGATCCTTTAGAAGGTGAGCGCTGGAAAGTGATGTGGAATTTCGGCGTCGGATTCAATTTCAGCCATTTCTCAGTCCGCGGCGAATATGCCATCAAAGTATCCAAAACCGATTGGAGCAACAACACCGCTTCCCTCCGCCTGGCCTACCACTTCTAATGTGTTTTTGTAGCCGTTTTCAAAGAAAAAAAGTCGAATATTGCGAAAAGTAGAAAAATTGCGTAACTTTTGCATCAATCTCGATTCGTGTGGATTCGAACGATTCGTGTTCGTTTCCCTCAGAAGCCGGCAGAGTTGTCGGAAAAAGCGAACACTAATCTAACGAATCTAACGAATAAAAAGATTCGTGTGGATTCGTGCGATTCGTGTTCTCTCTCTACCCTTCTCTACCCTTCTCTACCCTTCTCTACCCTTCTCTACTCCTCTCTACTCCTCTTCCACCCCCTCCACCCACCCGCTTTTCTCCTTTTTTTGGCCTCTTTTGAAAAAAATTGGCAAAAAAATTGCAAAATGTGGGCATAATTTCGTAAATTTGCAGTGATATTGCTATGCTTAGCGAACTATTAACCCTAATTGCAGAAAATATACAATAATTAATCCCTTATAAATAACCAATTTATAACATGAAAAGAGTTTATACCTTTGGTGACGGTAAAGCAGAAGGCACTGCGGAAATGCGCAACCTTCTCGGTGGCAAAGGCGCCAACCTCGCCGAAATGAACCTCCTCGGCATGCCCGTGCCCCCCGGTTTCACCATCACTACCGAAGTCTGCACCGAATACACCTCCTTTGGCAAGGACGAAGTGGTAAAACGCCTCAAAGACGACGTTGAGAAAGCTATCAAACACGTTGAAGCTCTCACCGGCAAAGAATTCGACAATCCTGCTAATCCCCTTCTCGTATCCGTGCGCTCCGGTGCTCGCGCTTCCATGCCCGGCATGATGGACACCGTCCTCAACCTCGGCATGAACGACGCCACCGTTGAAGCCCTCGCTCAAAAGAGCGGCAACCCCCGCTTCGCTTGGGACAGCTACCGCCGCTTCGTGCAAATGTACGGCGACGTGGTGCTCGGCATGAAACCCAAATCGAAAAACGACATCGACCCCTTCGAAGAAATCATCGACCGCGTTAAAGAAGAAAAAGGTATCAAATTCGATACCGAACTCACCGTCGACGACCTCAAGAACCTTGTGAAGCTCTTCAAAGGTGCCGTGAAAGAATACACCGGCAAAGACTTCCCCGATTCCGCTTGGGAACAACTCTGGGGCGGCATCTGCGCCGTATTCGATTCCTGGATGAACGAACGCGCTATCCTCTACCGCCGCATGAACCAAATCCCCGAAGAATGGGGCACCGCCGTAAACGTGCAAGCTATGGTTTACGGCAACATGGGCGACAACTCCGCCACCGGCGTGGCATTCTCCCGCGACGCTGCCACCGGCGAAAACCTCTTCAACGGTGAATACCTCATCAACGCTCAAGGTGAAGACGTGGTGGCCGGTATCCGCACTCCCCAACAAATCACCATCGAAGGTTCCAAACGTTGGGCCGCTCTCCAAGGCATTTCCGAAGAAGAACGTGCCGCTAAATATCCTTCGCTCGAAGAATCTATGCCCAACTGCGCTCAAGAGCTCTTCTCCATCGCCGACCGCCTCGAAGAGCACTACCGCGACATGCAAGACATGGAATTCACCATCCAAGACGGCAAACTCTGGATGCTCCAAACCCGCAACGGTAAGCGCACCGGCGCCGCTATGGTGAAAATCGCCATGGACCTGCTGCGCGACGGCAAAATCGACGAAAAGACCGCCCTGCTGCGCATGGAGCCCCAAAAGCTCGACGAACTCCTCCACCCGGTATTCGACAAAGACGCCCTCAAACGCGCCAAAGTCGTAGCCAAAGGTCTTCCCGCATCCCCCGGTGCTGCCGCCGGCCAAATCGTGTTCTCCGCCGACGAAGCCGAAGCATGGGCTGAAAAGAAACGCAAAGTGGTGCTCGTGCGCATCGAAACCTCGCCCGAAGACCTCCGCGGTATGGCCGTGGCCCAAGGCATCCTCACCATGCGCGGCGGTATGACCTCCCACGCAGCCGTTGTGGCTCGCGGCATGGGCAAATGCTGCGTATCCGGTGCCGGCGAAATCAAGATCGACTACAAAGAAAAGACCATCGAAATGGCCGGTCAACTCTACCACGAAGGCGACTGGATCTCCCTCAACGGTTCCACCGGTGAAGTTTACGACGGCCAAGTGCCCACCACCGAACCCGAACTCGGCGGCGACTTCGGCGCCATCATGAACCTCGCTGCCAAGTACACCAAGACCCTGGTTCGCACCAATGCCGACACCCCCCGCGACGCCCGTCAAGCCCGCAACTTCGGCGCCCAAGGCATCGGCCTCTGCCGCACCGAACACATGTTCTTCGAAGGCGACCGCATCAAAGCCGTGCGCGAAATGATTCTCGCCTCCGACGAAGAAGGCCGTCGCATCGCCCTCGCTAAGCTCCTGCCCATGCAACGCGGCGACTTCGAAGGCATCTTCGAAGCCATGGACGGCTACGGCGTCACCATCCGCCTGCTCGATCCCCCCTTGCACGAGTTCGTACCCCACCAAACCGCTACCCAAAAAGAACTCGCCGACGAAATGGGCATCGAACTCGCCGAAGTCAAAGCCAAAGTCGACTCCCTCGAAGAATTCAACCCCATGCTCGGCCACCGCGGTTGCCGCCTCGGCATCACCTATCCCGAAATCACCGAGATGCAAACCCGCGCCATCATCGAAGCCGCCCTCGCCGTTAAAGACCGCGGCATCGACGTGCACCCCGAAATCATGATTCCCCTGATTGGCTCCCTCAAAGAAATCCAAAACCAAGCCAACGTAATCAACACCACCGCCGAAAAAGTCTTCGCCGAACAAGGCAAGACCGTGGCCTACAAAGTTGGTACCATGATCGAAGTGCCCCGCGCCGCCCTCACCGCCAACGAAATCGCTACCGTGGCCGAATTCTTCTCATTCGGTACAAACGACCTCACCCAAATGACCTTCGGCTTCTCCCGCGACGACGCCCCCAAATTCCTCAAATACTACAAGGAACACGGCATCATCAAAGTAGACCCCTTCGAAGTCCTCGACCAAGAAGGCGTTGGCCAACTCGTACGCATGGGCGTTGAAAAAGGCCGCGCCACCCGTCCCGACCTCAAGATCGGCATCTGCGGCGAACACGTCGGCGAGCCCTCCTCCGTAAAATTCTGCGCCAAACTCGGCAGGAACTACGTCAGCTGCTCCCCCTTCCGCGTGCCCATCGCCCGCGTAGCTGCGGCGCAAGCCAACCTCGAATAATCATTGCTAACTCCTGATAGGAAGGCCGTAGTGCGGCATCGCATTACGGCCTTCTTTACCTTTTGAAAGTTATGACTCAAAACGAAATCGATCAGCTGAGCATAGAAAAGGCCAAGCAACTGTTTGCCTCGGGTCAAGTATATGATATTGAAGTCGGTTCTACTGCCGGACTTCAAGCTATCCATCGTGCTTTATTGGATCAATGTAAAAAACCGGTTGAAATGTTAAAACTTAGGGGTAAGCTTACAGA
>JBJEKG010000039.1:0-4437 GCA_051878535.1 Muribaculaceae bacterium | reverse complement strand
CGCCGTGGAACTCACTGCCGGCACCCGTTACTTAGTGCGCTACAAGGCCAAGACTTCCGGTTCGCAGTACTACGCCGACTTCAAAATCACTGTAGGACAGGATGTTACCGCTGCTGCACAGTCGCAAACCATCGGCCAGCAAACCAAACTGCTACAAAACGGCTTCGGCGAATTTACCACCGCACAATTCTCCGTTGACACCGACGGCACTTACTACATCGGCTTCAATGCCACCTACGTGGGCAACTCCCTCGACATCAAGGATGTACAAGTTTACTCCATCGCCCCCGGCGGCGAGTTCGACGACCCCGAACTCTCGCGCCCCTACTACGGTGACGAACGCTCCGACGACCTCAATAACGGCCTCGAATTCGACGCTATCAACACCTACAACCGCCGCCTCTCCGGCGAAGGCATCGAACTATACTACGCCTCCACCGCCGGCCTCATCGACGAATACACCCAAGCGCCTACCGGCCTGTTCCACATCCCTTACGATGGTTCCTATTCCGTCAACGTCAAGACCACCGACCTCCCCGGCATGTTCGGCGGCGGTGTTTGTTATCACGATGGCAAAATCTATTGCAACGAATACAATTACAAGAGCGACTTCCAATCAATTCACCCCGTGTGGAAAATCTACGATGCCGCCACCTTCGAGTTGCTGAGTGAAACCTCGCTGCCCGACAACGGCCAAGCCACCACCATCTGTCTCACCTACTGCGCCGACAACGACCGCATCTACGGTTTCAACCGCGACTACAGCGACACTCGCCTGATGGAAATCGACCCCGCCACCGGCGCCATGACCGACATCTCCGGCGTGCTCGACAGCTACAAGCGCTTCGTGGCCCTGACCTCCACCACCGACGGCCAACTTCTGTGCATCTATTACAAAGAAGACTACTACACCGGCGACCAAACCCACTACCTCGCTCGCATCGACCGTACCAACGGCCGCATCGCCACCATCGGCCAAATCACCGGCGTGAACCTCCTGCCCGAGGACATCCTTTATAATATGAAGTACCGTCAGGCGCTTTACGTCAACCACGCCGACGGCTCCATCTACTGGACTTTCGGCTCCTCGTCGATGGCCGTGGGCAGCGAGTACACCCCCACCCTGCGCATCAACCCCGTGAGCGCCAACGCCACCCTGTGCCACTATATCACCGGCCTGCAAGCCATCGCCGGCGCATTCTTCATCGAGCCGCGTTTGGGCGCGCCCGCCGTGGTGACTAATGTGAACTATGTCAACGCCCCCAACGGCGATAACTCCGGCACGCTCTCTTTCACTATGCCCGCCACCACCTACAACGGCCAACCGCTCACCGGTGACCTCACCTACACCATCGCCGAAGCCGACGGCAAATTCATCCTCAGCGACTTAGCCGCCCCGGGCACTACAGTCGCCCTGCCCCTAATTGCCGCCAACGACCTGTTCAACATCTCCATCACCTGCTCCAACGAAGTGGGCACCTCCGCTGCAATCAACTATGAGTTCTTGGTAGGTTGGGACGCTCCCGACTGCCCCACCAACGTGACCATGGTTGACGAAGGTCTCGACATCACTCTCACTTGGAACGCGCCCACCACCGGCATCCACGGTCAGCCCTTCAACCCCGAAACGCTCCGCTACATCGTGCTCGACTACATGACCGGCGAAGTGCTCGCCCGCGGTCTCACCGAGTGCACCTTCTCCATCACCGCCGACCCGGCTCTGCGCCGCCACTGCTACGCTATCTATAGCGCCATCGACGACACTCCCACCGCCGGCGCGCTGTCAAACTCGGCCGTAGTGGGCGACCCCATCGGACCGCCCTTCGGCGGCGTGTTCCAGAGCCGTGAGGACTTCTACAATTACTACACCGTAATCGACGACAACAACGACCGCAGCACTTGGGGTCTCGACACATCCTCCGGCGCAGCCATGTACTTCTATAGCTACTACAACGATGCCGACGACTGGCTCATCTCGCCGCCCCTGCGCCTCAAAGCCGGCACGGAATACACCCTCCAATTCGGCGCGTTCTCGTCGAATGCCGACTACCCCGAAACCATGGACGTGGCTCTGCTGCTTGGCAAGACCGTGGGCGATGTGCTCTACAACCTCATCGCCATCGACCCCGTGCCCGAACTCGATGAGGATAACAACCTCACCGCGTACTCCATCCCCGTCACCGTCGATAGCGATGGCGTGTACTACTACGGCTTCCACGTCACTTCGCCCGCCTACTCCGAATACTTGGTGCTCTACGACATCCAATTCGTGGACGCAGCCGGTGTGAACGACATCGCCGTTGACTCGGCTGCCGCCACCGCCACCGAAGTCTACGACCTCCAAGGCCGCCGCCTCAGCGCCACTGTGCGCGGCATCAACATCGTGCGCTTCTCCGACGGTTCCGCCGCTAAAATTGTCATCCCCTAATCTCAGATAGCCATGGCCGCCCAACTCCCCGCGCAATTCGTTGAAATGCTGCAAAATATGGGTGTGCCGGCCTTGGCTCAGCTGCCCGAAGCGCTACTTTCGACCGCACCCACCCCGGCAGTGCGCATCAATCGGGCCAAAGGCTTCGACGCACCCTCCGACGGCTCGCCCGTGGAGTGGTGCGCCGATGGCTTTTACCTGCCTTCGCGCCCCGATTTCACCCTCGACCCGGCCCTCCACCAGGGCCTTTACTATGTGCAGGATGCTTCGTCGATGGCCCACGCCGCCGCCGTCGAAGCCGCCGTGGCCATCCTCGGCAATGGTCCGCTGCGATTCCTCGACGCTTGCGCCGCGCCCGGCGGCAAAACCACCGCGGCTATGGACCGTCTGCCCGCCGGCTCGTTCACCGTGGCCAACGAGTTCGACCGCCGCCGCTGCTCCATCCTGCTCGAAAACATCGCCAAGTGGGGCAACGATGCCGTGGTCATCACCAACGGCGACGCCGCCACCCTGCCGCCCATCACCCACTTCTTCGACCTCATCGCCGCCGACGTGCCCTGCTCCGGCGAGGGCATGATGCGCAAGGACGACCACGCCGTGGAGCAATGGTCGCCCGCCTTGGTAGCCGAATGCGCCGCCCTGCAGCGCCGCATCGTAGCCAACCTGTGGCAATCGCTTCGCCCCGGCGGCTGCTTCATTTACTCCACCTGCACATTCAACCGCTCCGAGAACGAGCAAATAGTGCAGTACCTCATCGACGAGTTCGGCGCCATCCCCCACCCCGTTGCGGCGCTTGAGCGCGACGAAATCATCGGCGCCGTCGACCTCAACGCGCCCGCCTACCGCTTCCTGCCCGGCCGCGTGCGCGGCGAGGGCCAGTTCATCGCCCTGTTGCAGAAGCCCGACGACGAGCCGCGCCAACTGCCGCGCCGCCCCAAGCCCGGCCGCCCGGCCAAGGTGCCCAAGCTGCCGCCGCTGCTCGTCGGCGACTACATATATAATATGGTAGGCACCGACACCATCACCGCTCTGCCTGCCTCCTGCGCTTCCGATGCCGAGTTGGTACGTAGCCTGTGGCCCGCGACCGCCGCCGGCGTGGAAGTGGCCACCGTGCGCGGCAAAGACCTCATCCCGGCCCAGCCCCTCGCCCTCGACCGCCTTCTGAATCGCCACACCTACCCCGCAGCAGAAGTCGACCGCGACACCGCCCTCAGCTACCTGCGCCGCAACGCCATCACCATCGATGCCCCCCGCGGCATCGTTCTGCTCACCCATTCCGGCCACCCCTTAGGCTGGGTGAAAAACCTCGGCAACCGCGCCAACAACCTCTACCCCGCCCCCTGGCGCATCCTCAAAGCCTAACCCCGCCATCGAATTAGGCCAATAAGGCCAATAAGGCCAATTAGCCCAATAAGCCATATTAGTCCAATTAGGCCAATTTGCCCACATTTTTGCCCGCTTTTTTCCAAAAAAATCTTAAAATATGCATTTTTTTTGCCGATTATTTGTGGGAATCAAAAAATCTTCTTAACTTTGCACTCGCTTAAAGCGCCGATGGCCCATTCGTCTATCGGTTAGGACGCAAGATTTTCATTCTTGAAAGAGCAGTTCGATTCTGCTATGGGCTACTAATTAAAAACAAACAAACCCTCCAAACACGACATGGCAAATCATAAGTCATCAATCAAACGCATTCGCCAGACCGAGAGCCGTCGCCTGCGCAACCGCTACTACGCTAAGACCGCACGCAACGCCGTTCGCAACCTGCGCCGCATTACCGACAAAGCCGAAGCACAAGCTAAGCTCGTGGTAGTTAGCGCCATGCTCGACCGTCTTGCTTCGAAAAAATCTATCTCAAAAAATAAAGCCGCTAACCTCAAGAGCAAACTTGCTCACCACATCGCCAAGTTGGCCTAAGGTCGCGACTGTTTCATAGTTGAGTTTTTAGAGATTCCGGCCCATTCGTCTATCGGTTAGGACGCAAGATTTTCATTCTTGAAAGAGCAGTT
>JBJEKG010000038.1:0-4489 GCA_051878535.1 Muribaculaceae bacterium | reverse complement strand
TTAGCCGCCCGCCAAGCCGCCAACAAAGCCGAGTATGAAGCTCAAGCCGAACATCTTCCGGAATCTTTCAAAGAACTAATCGCCAAAAAGGAAAAAGAAGCGATAGAGCTTGGTAAGCGCTACGCCGCCGCCCACCATGAGTCCTGTGGTGAGGCGGAAGCCGAACTGCCGGCTGAAAACAGCGAAATGCCCACCTATTTCACCCCGGCGATGGTGAAATACCTGCGCCGCTGCCCCGACCAGTACATGCTCGCCGTGCTCAACAGCTACCTCCACCTCATCTTTACCGGCAACCTCATCCACACCGCCGACGACCACCGCTACCTCGACAACTTCATCACCCTCACCCGCACCCTCGGCCTCATCGACAACCCCGAACCGCCCACCGCCGAACAAGCCGCCACCTTCCTCTTCGACAATCCCGCCCTCCCCATCCCCCGTGCCCAACGCCGCGCCATCGAACGCCTCCGCCGCAAACAACTCCGCCGTCACTCCTCTTCCATTTAACTTCTAATATCGCAGCCATCCGTCAGCAGGATTGAAAACGAGGTACGAACATCTTATCCTCGAAAAAAATGTGCTTTTTCACTGAATTTATCCTCGAAAAAATGTGGTTTTCACTTGTTTTTATCATCGAAAAAGTGTAATTTTGCATAGTTTTTCTAATTTGCAAGTGTATGAACAGACAGATTTACAACGATTTACTCCAGTGGAAGGCTCGGCCGAACCGCAAACCGCTTATGTTGCTCGGCGCTCGTCAGGTGGGTAAGACTTGGATTATGAACCATTTTGGCAGGCAAGAGTACCAGTCAGTAGCCTATATTAACTGCGACGACGAGCCGCGCGTACAGCAGCTTTTCGCCGATGACTACAACATCGACCGCATCCTCTTGCTCATACAGGCCATTACAGGCGTGAATCCTATCCCGGAAAAGACACTCATCATCTTGGATGAAATCCAGCAGGTGCCGCGCGGCCTCCACTCGCTGAAATATTTCTGTGAAAAGGCACCACAATACCACGTCATGGTGGCCGGTTCGCTGCTTGGGATCACTCTTGCTCATCATGAATCCTTTCCGGTTGGCAAGGTCGACATCCTGCAAATGCACCCGCTTTCATTCTGCGAATTTCTTGAGGCAATGGGACAAACGCAACTTGTTGAGCTGATTCACAACGAGCAATGGGACGTAATCAACATCCTCCACGACAAGTTCGAGTACTTCCTACGCCAATACTTCTACGTGGGCGGCATGCCCGGAGTTGTGGCTAACTTCATAGAGCACAACGACTTGGCCGAAGTGCGCCGTATCCAGTCGGACATCATCACATCATACCGCAACGACATCTCCAAACACACCTCATCCACGCAATCGGTGCGAATTGGGATGGTGTTGCAATCCCTTCCATCTCAATTAGCCAAGAAGAACAAGAAGTTCATCTACGGTGCTGTACGCAAGGGTGCACGCGCATCCGTCTTAAAGATGGCAATCCAATGGCTTATCGATGCCGGAATCGCGCACAAGGTGCCGCAAATCACCAAGCCGGGCCTGCCGCTCAAATTCTACGAATCGCTCGATGCCTTCAAACTCTTTTTCGTTGACGGCGGATTGTTGGCTTGTATGGTTGATGCCACAGCAGAACAAATGCTCTTGGACAATTCGCTCTTCGTGGAGTTCAAAGGAGCGTTCACCGAGCAGTTCGTCCTGCAAGAATTGGTGGAGCGCGGCATCAGCCCATTCTATTGGAGCAACGCTACCACCCCGGCCACAATCGACTTCATCATCCAACACAACAACCGCGTCATACCCATCGAAGTCAAGGCATCCACCAACGTGCGCTCACGTTCGCTTGCTCAGTTCATCAAAGACAACCCCACACTCAAAGGGCTACGGCTCTCACTCTGTCCATACATCGACCAACAGTGGATGGAGAACCGCCCCCTCTACACCATCGCATCGGTATGATTGCAGCAGAGCCGCCCGGTTGGGGGCGGCTCTGCCGTTATTATTGCGGGAAGGGATTATTCGCGGATGCCGGGGTCTTCGAGGCCGTAGTTGTTTTTCTTATTGAGGTATTTGAGGTAGAGGCCGAAGAACAGGGCCAACACGCCGAAGGAGGCGAATACCAACATGGGCACGGTGTAGTCGTACTTCATGGGGTCTTCGATGCCGGGGTTGGACCATTTGATTACCTTGCCAATCATGATGGGCACAAGGCACAAGCCTACGTTCTGCACCCAGAAGATGAGCGAGTAGGCGCTACCCAAGTAGCGTTTGTCCATCACGCGGGGCACGGAAGGCCACAGCGATGCAGGTACCAAGGAGAACGAGATGCCGAGGACAACGATGGCGGTGTAGGCCAAAAGTTTGTTCGGGTAAGCGGGCAATATGAGAGCGAAGGTAAGGTGGCAAAGAATCATCAGCAGAGCGCCGTACATAAGCATCGATGCACCTTTACCGAACTTGTCGAGGTAGAAGCCCAAGAAGGGAGTGAGGGCGGCAGCACCGATGGGGAACCAGCGGAAGATGTCGGCAGCGCTGGTGGCATCCATACCGAGCACGCATTGCAGCATGTTGGTGGCATAGCGTTGGAAGGGGAAGATGGCCGAGTAGTAGAGCACGCAGAGCAGTGCGATTACCCAGAAGAGTTTGCTCTTAAGAATGATGCCTACGTCACTAAACTTGAACTCTTCTTCCGAGGAACCTTCGGTGGCGGTGGCGCCGGTTTGCTTGTCTAATTTAGCGTCGAAGAATGTGAAGACGATGTAGCAAATCAAGCCGATGAGCAGCAGGGCGGTGCAGAAGGCCACGGGGATGACAACTGTCTGCTGGTCAGCGCCGTTCCAAGCAGCCAAGCGGGGCGAAATTGAGAAGATGGCAAACACGCCCACGCGTGCCAAGGCCATTTCCAAACCCATAGCAAGAGCCATTTCGTGGCCGTCGAACCATTTTGCCAAGGTCTTCGACACGGTGATGCCGGCCATTTCGCAGCCGCAACCGAAAATCATGAAGCCGAGGGCGGCCAGTTTGGCGCTACCGGGAAGCTCTACCCACCACGAGCTGAGCCACTGGTCGAGGCCGGTGCCTACAAACATATCGCTCACCGCGTAGAGTTTGATGCACGCGCCCACTAACATCAACGAGCCGGACAGCACGCCGGTGAAGCGCACGCCCATCTTGTCCAAGATGATACCGGCCACAATCAAGAAGCCAAACACGTTGAGAATAAACTCGGCGCCGCCATAGTAGCCGAAGGCATCGGGCGACCAGCCGCGCTGTTTCTGCACAAGTTCTTGCAATGGGGACATCAAGTCCACGAACATATAAGCAAAGAACATCATCGAAGCCACAAGCACAAGCACCGTCCACCGGGCCCATGCCTTGTCGCTAAGTAATTGTTTTACTTTTTCTGTCATAGTGTTTATTTATTAATGAAAATGAAATTATTTGCAAATTTAGCGATTTTTCCTGATTATACTAAAAATTTTGACGAGAAATTCGGTTTTCGTTGCAAAAAATTGTATATCTTTGCAGAAAATTCAATTTCTATGGAATCAAATTCATACTGGGATAGACCATATACGTTCGACCGCGTAGTCCGAATCATCATCACGCTGATATTTGCAGGCTTGGCCATTTGGCTCATCCGTTCGCTCAGCACGGTGCTATTGCCCTTCTTGGTGGCATGGTTGGTGGCATACATTCTGGAGCCGTTCGTGCAGTTCAACCGCAGATGGATGCATCTGAAAGGGCGCGGCGTGGCGGTGTTCGTCACCTTAGCCCAGGCGCTGATTATCGTAGCCGGGATGGTGTGGTTTGTGGTGCCATCGCTCATCGACGAATCGCAGAAACTCGCCGAGTTGCTCAGCCAATACAGTCAGATGGGGTCATCTGTGCCGTTTGTGCCGCCGGTTGTCCACGACTACCTGCGCGATAACATCGACTTCGCGTCGATAGCCAAGTCGATCTCACATCAAGACATCAAACTAATATATAATGGAATAAGCGGCCTTCTCTCCGGCAGTATCTCGATAATTCTGAGCGTACTCAACTGGTCGATGTCGCTGCTGTACGTGGTGTTTATCATGATTGATTACGACCGATTGGTGGTAGGATTCAAGCGCTTACTGCCGTCGAATCGTCGCCGCCAAGTGCTGCGCCTGATTTCTGATGTGAAGGGCAGTATGAACACCTACTTCCGCGGCCAGGCCTTGGTGGCGTTCATCGTGGGTGTACTCTTCTCAATCGGCTTTCTTATCGTGGGTCTGCCGATGGCCATCGGCCTTGGTATGTTCATCGGCTTGCTCAATATGGTGCCTTACCTCCAACTGGTTTCCATCATACCCACCGTGGTTCTTTGCCTTATCTCCACAGTTGACGGCGGAGCCTCGTTTTGGCCGATGTTCTGGGGTTGCATGGCCGTGTACGTGGTGGTTCAACTCATTCAAGACGGCTTTCTCGTGCCGCGCATCATGGGCAAGACCATGGGC
>JBJEKG010000037.1:0-4491 GCA_051878535.1 Muribaculaceae bacterium | reverse complement strand
AACCCAATACCTTGATAATCAACCACATGTAGTGCCGCGGCTTGCTGCGGCATACAGGACGGGTCACCTCGCTACCGTCCGCCCAACCACACTACCACCCCATAATCTCCCCGCCCACACCGTCAATGCCACCAAATAAAGACTGTGCCAAAAGTCCAAAATCGAACTAAATAAGTAGGGACGCGGCCTGCCGCGTCTGCGCTAACGTGCAGATAATCGGACAATTACGCGCTGCTTGTGCGGACTACTAAAAAATTACTTTTGACACAGTTTCTCTCTACACTCGCCAGTATTTCCACTCGGTACCTGTACGAAAAGGATAATACATTAATTATCACCCACTTATCGGGTAGGAGCTTAGGAAACTAATCCCTACGCTCCTACCCGACAGGTGGCGGATGGTGGCGACAGTGGACGGTGGCGTAGGCGGGGTGGTCTGCCAGTGGATATGCTTGCGCATGTGTCGGTATTCTTGCGCCGATCTGTATTGGGTCACAGAAACGATGTGGTAAAGTAAGAATATCACCACTTAACATAGTTTAACTTTAAAATGACGTCTTTTCGAGATTTTTGTCGTAATTTTGTGCTATATAACCTAAAATAATAATAAAATGAAAATAAGCTATGTATTAGGATTGGTGGCGCTGCTTTTTGCTACATGCGCTTGCTCCAAATCCGCGGACGAAATAATCGACATCGATTACGTAGCCGTAAAAATGGATGGCGACCACTGGTCGCTAATGGATAAAGATGGTAATATCGTCTGCAAGGACGAGTTTTCCAAGCGCCCAACTGCCGCTATCGAAGGCATGTTCTTTGTAGAAGAAGGTAACGGGTACGCCATGTACAAGGCCGGCGAGAAGCCTGAAGCAATTGAAGACTGTCAGGACTTGCGCGATTACGGTTTCTTTAATGACGGGTTGTGCTTGGTTACTTTCCCCGGCGAGCGTATTAGTATCGTAAATACCAAAGGTAAAAAGGTCGCAACCCTTGGTCCTATCAATGGTCACGAAATCACTTGGTGTAATGCTTCCTTTGGCGATGGTCTCATCTTGGCTCGCCTTGATGATGACACCTACGGCTATCTCAATCGCAAAGGCGAAAAGGCTATTGACTTCAAATATTCTGAAGCTACACCTTTTAACGAAGGTTTGGCCGTTGTGAAAAAAGATGACCAAATAATGGTTATCAACACCTCCGGCGAAACTGTGTTTAAAATTAAGGAAGGCATACGCATCATTTCCAACATGTTTACACATGGTTACATCTGGGGTAGGTACGAATCCGACGACCGCTGTGTAGTGATTGACCGCGACGGTAACGTTACCAAATGCCCGACAAAGGTTCACGGAATCTCATCCTTTGATGGCACATATTTTATCTTCTACAACGAAGACTACGATGATGGCTTATTGGCTCTTAAAGATATGGAGATTGTAATACGTGCTAAATACAAGAACCTTAGCTTTTTGCCTGATGGCAATCTGTTGGCGCATAAAGACGACTACTATTTGATTCTGAATAAAGATGACGAAGAGCAACATCGCATTTCCGACTATGAAGAAGTCGGAATTATAGTGCCGGGCTTCGGCCTCTTTGCTGAGGATCACAAAATCATAACTCGTATAGACTACGATGGCAAGGCATTGGATAAGAATGAGTTCACTGCAATTGCTGCTAAAATCCCCGGTTCCGTTGAGAGTGATTACTTCGACTATGCCGGAATGGCATCGAAAGTGGTGTCGCTCATCAACGATAATGGTGTTGACAAGTATAAATTAGGTTCCAATCCATCGAAATTTTTCTCCAATGCGTCGAGCTATACTTACACCAGATATGTGAGCATTGATTCGCTCGGCTCAGGTTATTGCTACCAAATCGAAGGTCAATTAATGTTTGACGAATATATGGCCGACTATCACTACAACTACGATTGGTGGACAGGCCGAACCAATAGCTACTACTCGTGGCGAAGCACTTGTCAACTGTTCTCTGTCTATTTGAACGTTATTTCTTCCGAACGAAAAATTTCCGATCGCGGCGCCATTCAAGTGACTAATCTCCTTGTTGATAAAGGCTTCAAGATTGAGAAGAAAACAGAAGAAGGAGTCGATGAATATTGTGCTGTACTTAGCAGGAAGAATATCTTGGTAATGGTGAATGCCAAGAAGAATACGAATGGATTTGTTGTGGCAGTAGTGAAGAATGAAGATTCGATTCGCTCAGGCCTCATCGACGAAGTTGTGCGACTCAATAGTGGCGGCAATTCCTCGGATAGAGTCGAAGAAGCCGTCTGTGAAGAATGCTGTGACTCGGTTGCAGTATGGTGATTCGCCGGCTTATACTATGAAGTGGGCGCTTGGCTGATGCCAAGCGCCCACTGTCTTATCGAAGGGTAAGTGATTATTTGATGAGGGAGACGCTGCGGGCGATGAAGTCGCTGAGCTGGCGGCCGCGGAGCAGGCCGTTGCCCAACAGGGCGAGGTCGATGAGCTGGCGCACTTGCGGCACGTTGGCGGCGTAGTCGCCGGCGAGGCGTTTTTCTTCGGCGCGGTCGTGGTCGATGGCGGCGCGGAGGTCGTCGATTTGCTTGTGGGCTTCGGCGGAGTGGTCGTCGGCCTTTTGGTGTTCGTCGATTTCGGTGTTGCGGGCGGCGATGGCGTCTTCGAGGGGTTGGAATTGGCCTTCGAGGGCTTTGAACGCTTCGGCGCCGATGGATTCGATGAGGGGTGCGGAGGTGTTGATTACCAAGTTGTAGCTGTCGGGCATTTCACCGTAGAAGCTCATTCCGGGTTGGAGGGCTGCCATGTCTTTCATGCGGCGCATGAACTCGTTCTGGGTGATGACGATAGGCATATCGGTGGGGGCGAGAGCTTCGAACGACACGAGGAAGTTGGCCTTGTCGAGTTCGGGGAGTTGCGATTGGAACACGTTTTGGAGCATCACGCGTTGCACCGGAGTGAGTTCCACCTTGCGGGCGTTGTCCTTGGGGATGAGGTTGTCGATTACGTCGGCATCGACGCGCACGAAGCGGGTCTTTTCGAGCTTCTGTTCCATCAGGCCCACGAAGTGGCTGTCCAATTGGCCGTCGAGACGGAGCACGCTGTAGCCGCGGTCTTCGGCAGCGCGGATGTAGGTGTACTGAGCCACCGGGTCGGTGGAGTAGAGCACCACGCGGTTGCCGTCCTTGTCGGTTTGGTTGGGGTCGATGAGGGTCTTGTATTCGTCGACGGTGAAGAACTTGTCGTTGGTGTCTTGCAGCAGCAAGTATTTGAGCGAGGCTTCGCAGAACTTTTCATCGGTGAGCATGCCGTATTGGATGAAGATGCGGATGTCGTTCCACTTCGATTCGAAGTTGGCACGGTCGGCTTTGAAGAGTTCTTCGAGACGTTTGTAAACCTTCTTGGTGATGTAGGAGGAGATTTTCTTGACGTTGGCATCGCTTTGGAGGTAGGAGCGCGACACGTTCAGCGGGATGTCGGGCGAGTCGATTACACCTTGGAGCAGCATCATGAAGTCGGGCACCACGCCTTCCACGGAGTCAGTGACGAACACCTGGTTGCAGTAGAGCTGGATGCGGTTCTTCTGGATTTCGATGTTGTTCTTGATTTTGGGGAAGTAGAGGATGCCGGTGAGGGTGAAGGGGTAGTCGACGTTGAGGTGAATCCAGAACAAGGGGTCGTCCTCGGTGGGGTAGAGGGTGTGGTAGAACGAGCGATAATCGTCGTCGGTCAGTTCCGACGGTTTCTTCATCCACTTGGGCTCAACGGAGTTGATTACGTTGTCCTCGTCGGTGTCTTGCATCTTGCCGTCTTTCCATTCTTGCTTCTTGCCGAAGACAACGGGCACGGGCAGGAAGCGGCAGTACTTGCGCAACAGGGCTTCGATGCGGTCGCGTTCAAGGAACTCGGCGCTGTCCTTGTCGATGTGGAGGATGATGTCGGTGCCGCGGGTGGTGCGGGTGCCATCTTCAAGAGAATACTCGGGCGAACCGTCGCACGACCAGCGCACGGCTTTAGCGCCGTCGCGGAAGCTGAGCGAGTGGATTTCAACCTTGTCCGACACCATGAAGGCCGAGTAGAAGCCCAAGCCGAAGTGGCCGATGATGGCTTCGGCATCCTTGTATTTGGCGAGGAACTCTTCGGCACCGGAGAAGGCGATTTGGTTGATGTATTTGTCGATTTCTTCGGCAGTGAGGCCGATGCCGTTATCCGAAACGGTGAGAGTGCCGGCTTCCTTGTCGACAGCGACAGTCACTTTCAGTTCGCCGAGTTCGCCTTTGAACTCGCCCACCGAGGCGAGGGTGCGGAGCTTTTGCGAGGCGTCGATGGCGTTCGACACCAACTCACGCAGAAATATTTCGTGGTCAGAGTAGAGGAACTTTTTGATGACGGGGAAGATGTTTTCGGTAGTAACCCCGATTTTACCAGTTGTCATAATCTATAATGTTTATGAGTTATATTCTGCCGAGTTAGTAGCAAAAAATGTGCC
>JBJEKG010000036.1:0-4504 GCA_051878535.1 Muribaculaceae bacterium | reverse complement strand
CGGGGAGGAATTGGAGCGAGTAGTCGGTCACACCCACGTAAGGTGTGGCCAACAGCTCGGCGGCGTATTGGTCGCCGATGGAGTCGACTTGACGGCCGATGGAGTCGATTGACTGGCGCAGCTGGGCGATGTTCTGACCCACGTATTGCGAGCGGATGCCGCTCTCGTCCATGCGGTTGAAGTTGGCATCAAACATGAAGTAGACTTGCTTTTCGGTGAATTGCTCGCGGCGGAATGGCATGTAGCCTTGGGTGCCGAAGCCCATGGAGTTGTTGTTGAGGTTTTCGAACATTTCGCCGGAGTGGAGGTCGAGGAACAGGCGTGTTTTGTCTTCGGTGAAGGCGAATTTGCCGGAATCGGCGAGGATGACGCGGGTGTTGTCGACGCCCTGCGACATGTCGTAGATAATCATGCCGTAGAGCATACCGGTTTCGGGGTTCTTATGGTCGATGTAGAGGTTCATGTTGGGGATGGCATCGTAGAACGAGCGTTCGGGAATCTCCACCTCGGGTGTTTTTTGGCGCACGGAGAAAAGGAGGGTCCACATGCGCGATTGGGCCACCGGGAGCACGTCGTTCTGGAAGAAGAACGCAGCGACGGCGATGAAGACCATCAGCACCATGAGCGAACGCATGATGCGGAAGAGCGATATGCCGGCGGCTTTCATGGCGGTGAGTTCGAACTTCTCGCCGAGGTTGCCGAAGACCATCAGCGAGGCCAACAGCACGGCCAAGGGCAGGGCCATGGGCACGAAGGTGAGGGCGGCGTAGAAGAATAGCTCGCCTAAGACGTCGAATGTGAGCCCTTTACCCACCAAATCGTCGATTTGGCGGAAGAGGAACTGCATCAGCACTATGAATAGGCAGATGAAGAAAGTCATGACCAGCAGCGGCAAAAATCGCTGCAGCATGAAGGTGTCGAGTCGCTTAATTTGTAACATTAGTGCAAAGTTACGAAAAAAAATCCAACTCGCGCGTGTAGGCCGCCAATTTTTTGCATGGCGGACTTGGAAAAAGGTTATGGGTTATGGGTTATGGGTTAGGGTATGTAGACCTTGGTGGCACCGGAGGCAGAGCGGCGGATGTAGAGGCCGTTGGCGGGGTTGGCTATGGGTTGACCTTGGAGGTTGAAGTACTGCACGTCATCGACGCTTTGCGGGGCGTCGATGTCGATGGTCGAGGTGGTCTTTTGCTCCCAGCTGATGGGGATGAGCTGCAACTCGGGTGTGCCGATGCCGTATTGGCCGACGAAGCCTACGACGGTGAGTTCTTCGGAGCCGTCGGCGGGCAAGGTGAGTGTGAGCAGGTTTTGCACATCGACGGCGATGCCGTTGGAGAAGGTGCCTTGGCCGGTGTTGGCTTCATACACGGCGTCGTTGATGATGACGTACTGGCAGTAGGTGAGGGTTTGCTTGGAGAAGGCGGATGTCTTGCACTCTGTGGGTTCGAGGGGTGTGCCTTGAGCGGCGATGCCGGCGAAGGATTCGGTGGAGCGGATGGCGGGCGACACGGAGGGGTCGATGACGGTCTCCATGCGCGGCCCGGTCACGGGGTTGGTCATGCGCACGATGAATCCGTCGGCGAGGATGTCGCCGGGGAGGGCGGCGGAAATCTTACCATATAAATATATGTAACCGGTGGCGTCGTAGAGCCAAGTGTGGTTGCAGTCGTCGGTTTGGTATATGACGGTGGCTTGACCGTCGAAGCGCACGGCGGTGTTCTCTTCCACGGCGAGTGCTTCGGCGATGGAGGTGACCGGGGTGTAGTCGGTGAAGAAGTCGTAGACGGCTTCGACTGTGGGCGAATCGTCGAAGTCGGCTTTGGTGGCTTTGACTTTGACGGCGCATGAGTGGTCGATGAGCAGGCCTTCGGCGGGGAGCACGTTGAACTCGTTGCTGTCGATGGCGATGAGCAGGGTGGCATCCTCGGTGTCGCAGTCGGCGGTGAGGGTGAACGGGGCGAAGCAGGTGGACGATTCGCGGCTAAGTGTGGGCTTGGCCACGGCTTGGTTCACGGCTTCGTAGGCGATGGTGACCGAGGCGATGCGGTAGCGGTTGCCGAATCGGCCGTAGACCGAGGTTGTTCGCTCCGAGGCAGTCCAGGTGGTTTTGGATGTTTGGGCCGCGTCGGTGCCGTCGTAGAAGGAGATGTCGGCGCTGTATCGGCCGTAGGAGAGGGTGATGGATTGCAGAGCGAAGCCTTCGTGGGCTTCGACCAGGAGCACCTGACCGGTGACCATGTCGTATTGCGAGCCGAAAGTGCCCACGGTCGAGGTTGATGAGCCTTGGTAGAGGAAGAAGTCGATGTCGTCGCCGAGGGTCTCGCCGCTGAAAGCGATGCCGGCGCGGTGTGTGTCGTGAGTGACGTCCGTCTTGGAAAGGTCGAAGGGGTTGAACGACTTGGTGATGACCTCGGCATGAGTGGCCGCGGCCATCAGTAGAGCGAATGCAAGTAAGTAAAGCTTTCTCATAGAATGTACCTTTAGGATTGGTTCGCGGCAAAGGTAGCAAATAATTTGCGAGTGTGCAAATTTTGCGGCAAATAATTTGGACCAATGTAAAAGTGCTTGGTCGCCCGGCTTGTCACGGAACGTGCGGCCGGGGCTTTGCTGTTGGGTATTAGGGGAGGAGGCGCTGGTAGAGGTTGATGGCGCGGGTGTAGGTTGGGGTGGGGTGGCCGTTGTGGCGGATGAGGGTTGAGGTGGAGCCGTCGCGGTGTTGGCGGACGGTGGCTTCGAGGATGGTCCAGTGGGGGATGGTGCGGGCTTCGTCGAGGATGTATTGGGGCACATCCTCGGGAAGGTGGTCGGGGGTGAGGCGGTAGGTGTGTTCGCTCTGCACGTCCCAGTGGGGTGCGAGCGGACGGTGCATGATGAGGATGACCAACAGTGTGATGGCTTCGGCCACGGCGAAGGCGAGGCAGAAGTGGCGGGGTGCGTAGTGTAGCAGGAGCATCATCATGGGCAGGGCCATAAGCGACTGGAGCAGGGAGATTACGATGGCTATGTTGGGCCGGCCGGTGATTTGGTAGATGCTCATGAGGGTGTAGTTGACGGCCATGAGGATGAGGGTGGGCGCAAGCTGACGGATGTTGGCGGCGGTGTCGGCATCGGCGGTGAAGCCGAACAGGGCGGCCACGTGTTGGGGTATAATCATGATGGTGAGGCAGATGAGCGAGACGCCAACGCCGATGTAGAGCACGGCTTGGCGCTGTGCGATGGCGAAGCCGCGGTGGTCGGCCGAGCCGATGGTGGAGCTGTTGATGATTTGCATCACTTGGTTTACTCCGCTGAAGAGCACGCCGCCAATGACGGCGAAGTTGATGAATAGCATCAGCAGGGCTTCACCGTGGGCGCCGAATGCGTCTTCCACCATATTGTTGATGGCGGCGGCGCGGGTGGCGTTGCAGAGCTGTTGGATGGTCATGGGCAATCCCAACAGCAGCATCTCGCGCCATTGCACGGGCGGCAATGGGCGAGCAAGGCGCAGGTGAGAGCGTTTGAAGGCGAGATGTGTACAACATACACATAATGATACGGTGAAACCGATTGCGCCGGCCCAAGCGGAGCCGACCACGCCGGTGTGGCAGTAGCGGATGAACAGGTAGTCGAGCACCATGTTGATGGCGGTGGCGATGAGCACGGCGGAGGTGACCAATCGCGGCGAGCTGTCGGTCTTGACCATGGTGGCGATGCCGCCGCACATGGCCATCACGGGCATGGAGATAAGCATCACGCGGGCGTAGTCGGTGACGTCGGGACGCAGCTCCGGCTCGTGGCAGAGCGCGGCGGCGATGGCGTCGAGGTTGAGCAAACAGAGCGCGCTCACCGCAATCGAGAGCGACAGGGTGATGAGTGTGGCGGTGGTGAACACGCGCTTGGTGACGGCGTGCTCACCGGAGGCAATGGAGCGTGATGCGATGATGGATGCACCTACGAAGCACACGGTCATCAGCGTGATAATCAGCACGTTGATGGGCATGCACATATTCACCACCGAGAGGCCGTGTTCGCCGATGCAGTTGCCCACGATGGCTGCATCGACCACGCCGTTGATGGCTCCGGTCATGTAGGAGATGACTGTGGGGATGAGGAAACTGCGGAAGGCGATTGAGATGAGCGAGGGTTTGTTCATAGCAGAGTGTTGAGGTTTGCACGCCACAGCGCGGCGAGGCGCTCGACGTGAGAACGGCGGTACGACTGGCCGTTGTATTCTATTATTATATTATATGTGTGGCGACCTGGCAGCACTTGCACGCAGCAGATGGCGGTGGCATCGTCGGCAGCCGCTGTGAGGGGCAGTTGCCGCCACGGGGCGGGCGGTGTCATTGATGCGAGTTCCTCTTGGAAGATGTAGAGGAACTGCATGGGGATGCTGTGGCGTTCGGCATAGTTGCAGAAGGGGTAGAGGTCGCAGAGCATCAACCGGCGGAAGCGTTGCTGCATCTGCTGCACTTGTGCGGCGGGGTCGATGCCGTTGCTCTCCCACACGATGGGGAGCGTGCGG
>JBJEKG010000035.1:0-4530 GCA_051878535.1 Muribaculaceae bacterium | reverse complement strand
GTCGGTGGCCGTGCTGTCGGCCATTATGTAATCGCTATCGCGTTGATAGTCAGAGTAAAGGCCGCAGCCTCCGAGTGCCACGGAGACCACGACCACACTAAGAATGGATATTGAAAGTAAGTGTTTCATAGGTTAATCATTTAGATTTGGACATAACGCTTTCTTGTATGGATTGAAAAGCAATGAAGAATACGGGCACTACCACTAACAGCGACAGCGTGCCGACCACCATACCGCCAATCACACCTAACGACAAGGAGATGTTGCCGTTAGCACCGGCTCCCGAGGCGAAGGCCAATGGTAGCATACCCACCACCATGGTGAGCGCTGTCATCAGAATCGGGCGAAGCCGTGCGCCGGCAGCTTCGAGGGCCGCTTGGACGATGGAGAGCCCTTCGCGACGTCGCGCTGATGCGTATTCTGTGAGTAAAATCGCCGTCTTGGCCAGCAGACCGATGAGCATAATCAAGCCAACTTGCATGTACACGTTGTTTTCCAAGTTGAATAAGTATGCAAAGATAAAGGAACCGAGTAATCCGAAAGGCACGCTCAGCATTACGGCTAAAGGTATGAACAAACTCTCGTAAAGAGCGCACAGTATTAGATAGACAAAGACAATACAGATGGCAAAGATTACGTAAGTATTGCTCGAGGAGTTGGATTCCTCGCGCGTCATACCGGAATATTCATAACCATAACCCGTTGGTAATGTTTGCTTTGCCACCTGCTGTATGGCATTGATTGCGTCGCCGGAGCTGTATCCGTCGGCCGGCTGACCGTTGACGGCGATGGATGTATATAGATTGAATCGTGTAAGCGATTCGGAGCTGTAGATTTTGGTGAGGGTGACAAACTGACCCACCGGAGCCATTTCGCCCGAGGCCGTGCGCACAAACATATTGTTGAGTGCATGGGTGTCGAGCCGGTACTCCGCAGAGGCTTGCACCATCACGCGGTATAGCTTGGAGAAGGCATTGAAATTGCTGGCGTAGTTGCCGCCGATGTAGCCGTTGAGCACGTTGAGCACGGTGGTGGGGGTGATGCCCGCACGTTCGCACTTGGCAGCATCCACTTCCACCATGTACTGCGGATAGTCGGCGCTGAAAGCCGTGTAGGCCTGCGCTATTTCCGGTCGCTGGTTCAAGCCCATGATGAAATCGTTCGTCACCTTCATCAAATCGGAAATCGAGCCGCCTTTGCGGTCCTGGATGTACAGTTCAAAACCATTGCTCATGCCGTAGCCCATCACCGTGGGTTGCGCAAAGGCGAAGATTGAAGCGGATTTGATGTGCGAAGTCTTGGCCAAGATGCGACCGATTACCGAGTTGATGTCTTGCCCCGGCTCGGTGCGCTCATCCCAGTTGCGCAACTTGGCGATAATCATACCGCCCGAGGCGCTTTGGCCGCCCAACGAGCTGTAGCCGGCCACGTTCGAGAAGCTTTCAATCTCCGGAATGGTGGTGAGCGAATCCTCCACTGCTTGCATTGCCTTCTCCGTTTGGCTGAGGGTGGAGCCGGCCGGGGTGGTCACGTTCACGAACAGTGTGCCCATATCCTCGTCGGGAATGAGGCCGGTCTTGGTGCTGCGCATCAGCACAACCAAGCCGCCGATGCACAGCAGAAGCAGCGACCACGCTATCCATTTGCGAGCGAACAGCAGCTGCAAGCCGCGTTGGTATTTGCCCACCATCGAGTGGAACGCGGCATCGAAGGCGCGGTGGAAGCGTGTGTAGAAGTCCTTACCCTTCTCCGGCCATGGGCGCATAATCAGCGAGCACAGGGCCGGGCAGAGTGTCAGCGCGTTGATGGCCGAGATGCCCACGGCTACGGCCATGGTCAGGCCGAACTGCTCGTAGTATGTGCCGCTGGTGCCGCCCATAAACGAGGTGGGAATGAACACGGCCATAAACACTAACGAGGTGGTGAAAATGGCGGCCGCGATGCCGTCCATCGCCTTCGACGTGGCTTGATACGGGTCCTTCTCGCCGTGGTCGAACTGCGTCTGCACGGCTTCCACCACCACGATGGCATCATCCACCACCGTGCCGATGACCAGTACCAAGGCGAACAGCGTGAGCAGATTCAGCGAGAAGCCGTAGGCATACATGAACGCAAACGTGCCCACCAGCGACACCACAATCGAAATGGTCGGAATGATGGTGGAGCGCAGGCTTTGCAGGAAGATGAACACCACCAAAACCACCAACGCCAAGGTCTCGAACAACGTGGTGACCACTTCCGAAGTGGCTGCATTGAGGAAGTCGTTGGTGTCCATAAGGCTGCTAATAGTCAACCCTTGCGGCAGCTCGTCTTGAATCTCTTCTAACAATTCGTCGATGGCCACGTTAATGTCGTGAGCGTTCGACCCTGCCGTTTGCGACACCATGGCCGTGGCGCCGGGGTGCGAGTTGACCAAGTTGCTGTAAGCATAACTTTGGATGCCCAATTCCACCTCGGCCACGTCCTTGAGACGAAGGATTTCGCCCGAGGGAAGCGCTTTGATGACGATGTTGCCAAACTGTTCGGCGGTCTCGAAGCGGCCGCGGTATTTGAGCGTGTACTGGAACGCGTTGTCGGAGTTGTCGCCTAAGGTGCCGGTGGCTGCTTCCACGTTCTGAGCGTCCAATTTGGCAATCACATCCGACGGCTCGAGCGAGTACTGTGCCATCTTCTGCGGATTCAGCCAAATGCGCATAGCATACTCGCTGCCCATGGTGTTGACGCTGCCTACGCCCTTGATACGCAGGATCTTTGGCTCTATGTTGATTTTGAAGTAATTGGTGATGAAGTCGTTGTCGAAGCGGTCGTCGGGACTGTAGAGCGAGAGTATCTTGAGCATCGAGTTTTGCCGCTTCTCCACGGTCACGCCTATCTTGGTGACCTCGGCAGGGAGCTTGCCTTCGGCTTGGCTCACGCGGTTTTTCACGTTGATGGTGGCCATGTCGGGGTCGGTGCCCTGCTCAAAGTTGACGGTAATCTGTGCCGACCCCATGTTGGTGGCCGTGGAGGTCATGTACGACATGTTTTCCACACCGTTGATGGCCTCCTCGAGCGGCACGACGATGCTCTTGAGCACGGTCTCGGCGTTGGCTCCCGAGTAGGAGGCGCTCACCGAGATGGTGGGAGGGGCTATGTCGGGATATTGTTCCATCGGCAGGTTGACCAGTCCGATGATGCCCACCAGCACGATGAGTACAGAGATGACTCCTGAGAGGATGGGGCGGTTGAGAAATATCTTGATGTTCATAATCTTCTGTGATGCTAAAAAGCAGTTTGATGATTTTGCTTATTCTATTCAGCGCTTGCTTACGTTCACTTCGATGCCGTCGTGCAGCAGTCCGGCTCCTTCGGCCACGATGATGTCGCCGCGCTTGAGTCCTTGGGTGACGATATACTGCTTGCCGTTGTCATAGTCGGAGATGCCGATTTCTGTGGATTGTGTCTTCCCGTTCACCACCTTGAAGACGAAGTGCTTGTCCTGCAGTTCGTAGGTGGCCTCCTGGGGGATGACGGTCACGCCCTGCATGGCATGGGGGATGATGACGGTGGCGGTGCCGCCGTTGCGCAGCTGCTCTGCCGGATTGGGGAAGCTGGCACGCAGCGACACCGCACCTGTCGAGGTATCTATGTTGCCACTAATGGCATCTATGTGGCCCTGTTCTTGGTAGAGGGTGCCGTCGGCAAGCCGCAGCCTGACCTCAGGCATCTGGCGGATGGCTTTTGGCAGCGACCCGTATTGGGCGATATATTGCAGCATGCGGGTCTCGGAGATGGAGAAGTAGGCATGGATGGTGCCCACATCGGAGACGGTGGCGATGGGCTGCTGCATGTCGGGACCCACCAGTGCGCCCACTCTGTAGGCAATCATGCCGATGACGCCGTCGGCCGGACTTTTCACGATGGTGTACGACAGGTTGTTGCGTGCCGCCGTCTCAGATGCTTCTGCGTTAAGCAGTGCAGCCTCGGCCTCTTCGACACTGTTTTGGGCCTGTTCTACATCATAGTCGGCCACTACGGCCGCCCGGCGCAGTTCCTGTTTGCTCTTGAGCGTGAGCCGGGCGCTTGCCAGTCTTGCCTTGGCAGACCGCACCTCGGCCAGCGCGTTGTCGAGCGCTGCCTGGTAGGGCACTTGGTCGATGATGGCCAGCACCTGTCCTCGCTTGACAGCGGCTCCCTCGGCCACGCATATCCGGGTGATGGTGCCGCTCACCTGTGGGCGTATCTCCACGTGCTGCACTCCCTGCAGGGTGGCGGTGTACGACTCGTCGATGGTGGTGGAGCTGGGGCTGATGGTCAGCGTCTTGTAGTTGCCCTGCACCGCAGGGCGCTGCTGCCGGGTGCACGCCGTGGCGATGAGCAGCCATGCGGCGGCGGACAATGCGGTGAGTGATGTCGAAGTCTTCATATTATCCTTATTCATAAAGTTTTGTTAATCTTGTCGTAATCTCTTCGGCAGCCGTGCTTTGGGGGCATATAGCTGTGATATCGGTGGCAAAAGTAGGGATTATCTGTAGGGTGGGTGTTGTCCTA
>JBJEKG010000034.1:0-4531 GCA_051878535.1 Muribaculaceae bacterium | reverse complement strand
CGGGTTTCGGCCGGCAGATAGTTGTAGATTTGCCAGTAGTCGACGCTGTCCTTGGGCACGCGCGAGCGCTCGATGGCCTTGTTGACGTTGCCGGGACCATAGTTGTAAGCGGCCAAAACCAAGTGCCAGTTGTGGTACATATTGTAAAGCTTCTGCAGGTAACGAGCGGCGGCATCGGAGGAGGCTATGGGGTCGCGACGCTGGTCGACTAAGGTGTTGACTTCCAGGCCTTCACCTTGGGCAGTTTCCATCATGAACTGCCACAGTCCGGTGGCGCCTGCACGCGACACGGCGTTGGGGTCGAGCGCCGATTCCACGATGGGCAAGTACTTCAGTTCCAAGGGCAGGCCGTAGCGGTCAAGGGCTTGTTCGAAGATGGGGTTATAGTAAAGGCCGAGGCCCAACATATTTGTAACCAACTGCTTGCGGCGGTTGGCGTAAGCATCGATGTATGAGCGCACAATCGAGTTGTAGGTCATCTCGATGGAGTACGGCAACCGTTGCAAACGGCTGATAATTTCCTGGTCGGTGACTTCGGCATCCGGGCGCGCGTCGGCATCGGGGTCGAGCGCGGCGTAATTGCTTAAGAACCAGCCTTCTTGCATGGCGCGGGTGTCGGCTTGATAGCTTTCGGGCAGGTTGATTGGATCGATGTGCATGGTGTCGCTCATGGCGAGCAACGAAGGATTGTTCGCGGCCGTGGCGGGGAAGGCGGCGGCGAGTAACAGGGTGGCAATGAGTGTTTTACGGTTCATAACGTTTAAATGGAGAGAGAATATCTAAAATGTGAGCGCCCAGGTCATGCCGAACGATGGCGGCCCGCCTCGGTGCTCTTGAAATACAATCGGGGTAACGTCCATCGACAAGTCGGTGGAGATGTCGAAATGGCTGAGCGAAGCGTCGACGTAAGCGTCGAGCATCGCCAAAAAATACACGCCCACCATGGAGATGATGCACAAATCGCGGTTGCGACGGTAGAAGTCTTTGCGCGACTTGAGAATGTTGGTGAGCCAGGTTTTATCGAGGTCTTCTTCGCGAGTGGTCGAGGGGAAGAAGTTCATGTATGAGCGGGTGGTTGGGTCGTTGTCCATGATGTCGGCGTATGCGCGGGTGTAGTCGCGTAGCATGCTGTTGTTCCACGAAGTGGCATAGCCCAAGCCAAGGTAGCCGCCCACGATGATGGGCAGCTTCCAGTAGCGGCGGTTGTAGACTTGTCCCAAGCCGGGGAAGAGGGCCGACATCCACACCGCGCGCGTGGGGTCGGGATTGAAAGTCACCTTGGTGGGCTGCCAGATGTCGAAGTCGTTGAAGGGGTCGAACGTGGCGAGCACCGAATCCACTTGCGCCGTCCACACCGAGTCCTCGGCCGCGGTGACGGCCGCCGAATCCACCTCGATGGTGGTGGCTGCGTGGGGACGCTTCACCGGCCGGCGCTCGCTGCTGCTTTGCGCATGGGCCGAAGCAGCGCACAACATGCTGAGCGCCACCGTAATCAAGGAGATAATATGTCGTCCAAAGAATTTCAATTCTGCGGTTTTAGAGTGTCGAAGATTGAGATGAGGTGTTCGAGCTGCTGGTCGTTCTCAAACGAGAAAGTGATTTTACCCTTGCCGTTGGCATCGTACTTGAAGCCCACGGAGGTGTTGAACGCCGACGACAGGTGGCGCTTGAGGATGTCGAAATCATCGCGGTTGTAGCGGCCGGTAGCAGCCGGTTTGGGCTTCTCCACGGGAGGAATCTCGCCTTGGCTGTAAGCTTTGGCCAACTCTTCCACACGGCGCACCGACAAATCGTTGCGCAAGATTTCGTTATAGAGTTTGAGCTGAAGAGCGGGGTCGGAGATGGTGAGCAAGGCGCGAGCGTGGCCCATATCAAGGCGCTTGTCGCGCAGGCCAAGCTGCACTTCGGCGGGCAACTTAAGCAGGCGCAGGAAGTTGGCCACGGTGGCACGTTTCTTGCCGATGCGCTCGCTCAGGCGCTCCTGGGTGAGGCTGTACTGGTCGATGAGTTTGCGGAAGGTGAGTGCGATTTCGATGGCGTTAAGGTCCTCACGCTGAATGTTTTCGATGAGCGCCATCTCGGTGAGCTCGGTATCGGTGGCCGTGCGGATGTAGGCCGGCACGGTGGCTAATCCTGCTATCTGTGCGGCACGATAACGGCGCTCGCCGGCGATGATTTGGTAGGTATCGGGGCCGGTTTTGCGCAGGGAGATGGGCTGGATGATGCCAAGCTCGCGGATGGACGCGGCCAATTCTTGCAGCGCCTCTTCGTCGAAGGAGCGACGCGGCTGGTCGGGGTTGACGCTGATGCGGTCCAGCTCAATCTCGTTGATGGCCGACGAGCCACGTGCCGGCACATCGTCCATCGAAATCAGTGAATCGAGCCCACGACCGAGGGCATTTCGTTTAATTGTCATAGCAGCAGTACTTTATCGTTGTTTTTTAGCTTTGTGTCGGGCCAAAATCTCCTTGGCAAGGAGGATGTGCGAGGTTGCGCCGCGCGAATCGGGGTCGTAGAGCAACACGGGCAGGCCGTGGCTGGGTGCCTCGCTCAGGCGGATGTTGCGCGGGATGACGGTGTCGAACACCATGTCGGCGAAGTGGCCTTTGAGCTCTTCGTAGATTTGGTTGGCCAGGCGCAGGCGCGCGTCGTACATTGTTAATAAGAAGCCTTCAATTTCCAACTGCGGATTCAGGCGCGATTTGATGATGCGGATGGTGTTGAGCAGCTTGCTGATGCCTTCCAGAGCGAAGTACTCGGCTTGCACCGGGATGATGACGGAATCGGCGGCGGTGAGCGCGTTGACGGTAATCAAGCCCAACGACGGCGAACAGTCGATGAGGATGTAGTCGTACTTATCGCGGATGGGCTGCAGAAGGTTGGCCAACACCCGTTCGCGGTTTGGCTTCGACACCAATTCCAACTCGGCGCCGGCCAAGTCGATGCGCGAGCCAATCAGTTCGAGATTCTCCACGCAGGTGGGCACTTGGGAGCCGTCCAACGGGTAGCCGTCGACCAAACATTCATAAATCGACGAGGTCATCGAACGAGGGTCGATACCGTAACCCGACGTGGCATTAGCCTGCGGGTCAGCATCAATAATAAGTACACGACGACCCTCTGCCGCTAACGAAGCGGAGAGGTTGATAGTGGTGGTGGTTTTACCCACCCCACCCTTTTGGTTAGCGATTGCTATGATTTTACCCATTTAATCGGCTGATTTTAATTATTTTCTGCAAAGTAACGCATTTTTACTGACATAGCCAAAAAAATGTTCCACGAAAACGCCAAAAATGTTAATAACTTGTTCCACGCCCCCGAGCAGGAGCTCGCAGCGAGAGCAAAAAGGCTCCGCGCGGGCGCTTGCAACAGGGAAGTTAGACTTCGCTGAAGCTCAGAGCCGTTACAAAAAAGCGGGCGGCTATTATGCATTATGAATTATGCATTATGAATTATGCTAAAGTCGCATGTTGCGGACAAAGTCGGCGATAACCGGGTCGCGGGCGATGTAGTGGGTGGAGGGGCGAGCGATGAAGAGCCAACCGGTGGCCGAATTGGCGGTGTTTTCGGGGGTGGTGCGCAGGATTTGGGCGTGGATGCCCATTTGAAGCAGCTCGAGTATGAGGTAGCGGTGGGTGGTGAAGTCGTAACCGGCGATGGTGCCGGTGAAAAGGGTTTGCATGTAGCCGTTCAACAGGTCGGCAATGGCCTCGGGTTGACATTGCTGCAAAAGGAGGCGCACCTGGTCGGCGGTGATGAAGGTGATGATTTCGTGCTTGGGAAAGTCGGTGAATGGGTGGAATTGCATCCGTTTGAGCGTGTTTTCGTGGGCAATGCGCTTGATGCGAGCTTGGCGCTCTTCAGGGGTTTCCACCTTAGCTTCTTTAGCTTCGGTAGCTTCTTTAGCTTTTTTAGCTTCCTCAGCTTCTTTGGCTTTGGCTTCGCGGAGGGCTTTGCGCGCTTCGCGGGCTTTGCGGCGCTTTTCGCGCTTTTCGAATTGGGCTTGGGCCACTTTGGCGGCGATGGCCTCGAGTTTGGCACTTTGATAGGTGTCGTCGGGGGCGATAAATTGCGCTTCGATGCAGGCGATGAGGCCGCTAACCACGCGCACCGGGCAACGGGCCAACAGCTCTTGCATATTCTCGACAGAGGTGTCTATTTGTTTCTTTTTCTTAGCCATTTTTTTGCAATTTTGTTTTTTGCTGCAAAGGTAATGGCAAAGAAAGGCAGTCGCTGCAAAATTTGGTCCACGCGACCAAATTTCAGCGTTTTTAGCAATCCGCGGGCTGCAGGCTGGATGGTTAGCTGTCGGCGAGGAAGGAGAGTTGGTCTTGGAGCTGGGTGGTGAGGGCAGTCAGGGGGTCGGGACGCTGTTGCTCTTGGTCGAGGGCGGCGGTGGCAGCTGCGTAGAGAGGGGTGGAGGTGGGGATGGGATGGTTGGTGATGGCGGGGTGGTTCGGCAGGTTGAGCAGCAGGGGCAGGCCGGTGTAGCGGGTGAGGCGGTTGGAATCGGCCACCAAGTCGGCGGCGA
>JBJEKG010000033.1:0-4537 GCA_051878535.1 Muribaculaceae bacterium | reverse complement strand
ATTGCAAACAAATAGCCGTGTTAGTGGCGACCGGGTCGATTGGACGCCAGACGCTCGACCTGATTGAGCGCCACGCCGACCGCTACCGCGCCACAGTGCTGGTGGCCGGCCGACAGGTGGACCTGCTCATTGAGCAAGCACGGAAATTCCGTCCGCAGATGGCCATTATCGCCGACGAATCGCTCTACCCGCAGTTGCGCCAAGCCCTTGAGCCATTGGGAATTAGCACTGCCGCCGGTGCCAGAGCCGTGGAAGCTGCCGCCGCGGCCGACTGCGTAAATATGGTGGTCACTGCCACCGTGGGCTACAGCGGTCTGCTGCCCACCATCGCCGCAATCCGCGCCGGCAAGGACATCGCCTTGGCCAACAAGGAAACTATGGTGGTGGCCGGCGAGTACGTCACCTCGCTGTTGAAAGACAGCCCCACGCGCATCTTCCCGGTGGATTCCGAGCACTCGGCCATCTACCAGTGCCTGCGCGGCGAAGATATTAGCACAGTTAAACGCCTGATTATCACCGCTTCCGGTGGCCCGTTCCGCACTTGGAGCGCCGACCAAATCGCCGCCGCCACCGCCGCCCAAGCCCTCAAGCATCCCAACTGGAACATGGGCGCCAAAATCACCATCGACTCGGCTTCAATGCTTAACAAAGCCTTCGAAATCATCGAAGCGCGTTGGCTCTTCGGCCTTGAACCACAGCGAATTAGCGCCATCGTCCACCCGCAATCAATCATCCACTCCATGGTAGAATTCATCGACGGCGGCATCAAGGCGCAGATGGGTGTGCCCGACATGACCTTGCCCATCGCCTACGCCCTTGGCGAAGCCTCGCGCATCGACCGCGTGAGCGACTTCTGCGACCTGCTGCAGCACAATCAGCTTACCTTCGAAGAACCTGACACACAACGCTTTCCGTGCCTCGACTTAGCCCACTATGCCTTGGAACGCGGTGGCAATGCCGCTTGCATCATCAACGCCGCCAACGAGGTGGCCGTGGCCGCGTTCCTGCGCGACCGCATCGCTTTCGGCGACATCTACCGCACCATCGAAGCCACTTTGGCCAACACTCAATTCATCGCGCAACCCGTTTTCGACGACTACGTTGCCACTAACTCCGAGGCCCGCGCTCGCGCCGCCTCCTTTATCGACAACATCTCTAAATAATGGAAACTTTTCTGCTCAAAGCCGCTCAACTTGTCTTAGCCCTGATGATTTTAGTGGTGATTCACGAACTCGGTCACTACTTCTTCGCTCGCATCTTCAAAATCCGCGTTAATAGATTTTATCTATTCTTCAACCCCAAATTTTCGTTAGTTAAGTACATCCCCGCACGCGGTGAACTGCTGATAATCAGCAAGGACGACACCAAAGCGTGGCGCACAATCAAAATTGGTAAGCCTTGTCCGCCAATCGAAGGCAAGCCCACGTGGCGCGACACCGTCTACGGCATCGGCTGGCTGCCTCTTGGCGGCTACTGCCAAATCGACGGCATGGTCGACGAAACCACCGACTCGTCGCAGCTCTCCGCCGAGGCGCAACCGTGGGAATTCCGCTCGCGGCCGGCGTGGCAGCGCCTGCTGGTGATGGTGGGCGGCGTGCTGTTCAACTTCATCGGCGCGATGCTCATCTACGCCGGTATCTCCTTCACTTGGGGCGAACGCGTGGTGCCGCTGCAAAACATCACCGAGGGCATGGATTTCAGCGAAACCATCCAACAAATCGGCCTGCGCAACGGCGATATCATCCTGACAGTCAACGGCGAAGAAGTCGACCCATCCATGTCGTCCGACATGTGGGAAATGGTGCAAGTCGGCTCGCAAATCACCGTGTTGCGCAACCACGTCGACACCGTCACCGTCACCATGACCGATTCCGTGCTGCAACAGCTTATCGCTGAAAATCAGCGCTTTATGGCCATGCGCTTGCCCGTAATCGTGAAAGACGTGCAAGGCGGTAAGGGCGCGGCCGAAGCCGGTCTGCAAGCCGGCGACCGCATCGTGGCCATAGATGCCGACACTGTGCCCGCGTTGACCGAGTTCTTCGCCCAACTCGCTGACCGTAAGGACACTAAGCCTACAATGAGCGTGCTCCGCGGCGATTCACTCCTGCGCGTGCCTGTGGCCATCGATTCCGACGGCAAAATCGGCATCATGCTCACCCCCGCAAGCGAAATCTACGAATACCAAGAGGTGGAATACGGCTTCTTCGCCTCCATCCCGCGTGGTTGTGAATTGGCTGTCGACCAGTTAGTTACCTACGTATCTTCGCTCAAGATGCTCTTCACCAAGAGCGGCGCGCAGAGCGTGGGCGGTTTCGGCGCCCTCGGCAGCCTGTTCCCCACCTCCTGGAACTGGTACTCCTTCTGGACCATCGCCGCCATGCTCTCCATCATCTTGGCATTCATGAACTTCCTGCCCATTCCGGCGCTCGACGGCGGCTACATTATGTTCTTGGTTTGGGAAGTCATCACCCGCCACCGCGTGCCCGACAAATTCCTCGAACGCGCCAACAATGTGGGCATGATTCTGCTGCTCTTGCTGCTGATTTATGCCAATCTTAACGACGTTTATCGACTGATTCTCAACTAAATATGCAAATCACTTCACAATATCCCGAATTGCGACTGCGTCGCGGCAAGGAAGCCTCGTTGGAGCGCTTCCACCCGTGGGTGTTCTCCGGTGCCCTCACCGCCATGCCCACCGATGTGGAAGAAGGACAAGTGGTGCGCGTGCTCGCCGCCGACGGCCGCGTGATGGGCGTGGGCCACTTCCAAATCGGCTCCATCGCCGTGCGCATCCTCTCGTTCAGCGACCGCGTTATCGATGCCGACTTCTACTACCAAGCGCTGTTGCAAGCATGGACCTTGCGCCAAGCACTACGCCTGCGTCGCGAGGATAACACCGCCTTCCGCCTGGTGCACGGCGAGGGCGACTTCCTGCCCGGTTTGGTGGTCGACATCTACGGCGACACCGCCGTGGTGCAAGCCCACTCACCCGGCATGCACTTCGCCCGCCAAATCATAGCCGAAGCGCTTACCCGTCTGCCCGATTTGGGCGTAGTCAACGTGTACTACAAGTCCGAAACCACCCTCCCTTACAAGGCACGTCTCGACCCCGTCAACGACTACATCATCGGCCACAGCGACAACAATGTTGCCATCGAAAACGGCCTCAAATTCAATATCGACTGGCTTCGTGGCCAAAAAACCGGTTTCTTTGTGGACCAGCGCGACAACCGCTCGCTCCTCGAGCAATACAGCCGCGGCCGACGCGTGCTCAACATGTTCTGCTACACCGGCGGCTTCTCCGTCTACGCTATGCGCGGCGGTGCCACACAAGTCGACAGTGTCGACTCCTCGGCCAAGGCCGTGGCCCTCACCGAGGCCAACATCCGCCTCAACTTCGGCGACGACCCGCGCCACCACGCTTACGCCGAGGACGCGTTCAAGTATCTCGAATCCGTGGGCGAAAACGCCTACGACCTGATGGTGCTCGACCCGCCCGCCTTCGCCAAGCATCGCGATGCCCTGCGCAACGCTCTGCGCGGCTACCAGAAGCTCAACGCTGCCGGATTGCGCCGCATCGCCCCCGGCGGCATCCTGTTCACCTTCTCCTGCTCGCAAGCCGTCGACCGCCGCGACTTCCGCCTCGCCGTGTTCTCCGCCGCCGCCCAAACCGGCCGCCGCGTGCGCATTCTCCATCAGCTCACTCAGCCCGCCGACCACCCCATCAACATCTACCACCCCGAAGGCGAATACCTCAAGGGCCTTATATTATATGTGGAATAACTACCTGACACTAACCATAAAACCACTATCTGATGAACTTATTTAAAACCGCAGTCATTTCCGCCGCGCTTTGCGCCGCCACTGCTCCATCCGCTATGGCTCAATCCGATTTCAATTACCACGTGGACCGCTTCGCCGACATCGAAGTACTCCGCTACAAGGTGCCCGACTTCAACTCGCTCACCCTCAACCAAAAACGCCTGGTCTACTACCTGAGCGAAGCCGCCCTCTGGGGTCGCGACATCCTCTGGGATCAGCACTACAAGCACAACCTCGTACTGCGCCAAATGCTTGAATCCGTCTACCTCGCCTACAACGGCGACCGCACCGATCCTCAATGGCTTGCCTTCGAAAAATACCTCAAGCAAGTGGAATTTGCCAACGGTATCCATCACCACTATTCCACCGACAAATTCACTCCGGAATTCTCCGCCGAATGGCTCACTGCTCGCGTGGCAGCTCTGCCGCAAGGCCCGTGGACTCCGCTCCAAGCCGAGCTGTTCACCGTAATCTTCGACCCCACAGTCGATGCCAAAGGTGTGAACCAAACCGAAGGTGAAGACCTCATCGCCACCTCCGCCAACAACCTTTATGCCGACGGCCTCACCCAAGACGCCGTCGAAGCCTACTGGGCCGGCATCAAAGACCCCACGGACAACAGCCCGGTAATGTATGGCTACTACTCCCGCATGGCTCCCCAAGATGGCCAAGTGGTTGAACAACCTTACCGCCTCGGCGGCCTCTACTCCGA
>JBJEKG010000032.1:0-4587 GCA_051878535.1 Muribaculaceae bacterium | reverse complement strand
CTCCGTCTCCCCCTCCCCTAACCAACGCCGCGGCTTGCTGCGGCATACCCTCATGGCCACTCACGCCATCGCCAACCATGCCGCAAGGCAGCTCGGCGCAGCGAAGCGCCCCGCCGCGGTAGCGCCCGACCGCAGCCTTGGGTCCTGTGGCGAGGCGGAAGCCGAGCGGCGCCTTTTTGCACCAGCCCCGAGCTCCTGCTCGCCCACCTCGTTGTGCCGCAAAGACCACCGCCACCGCCCTTGCGGCGAAAACAGCCCCGAATCGTCGCAAAATTTGCGGCGATTATTTGCTTTTTTCACCGCAAATCCCTAACACATCGTGTTCAAAAACCCCTTAGGAGTCATAACAGGAATTTCGGAGAAAGGAAAATGCTTGGTATTGCGAGTAATAATCGCATCGCACTTGTGGGTTGACGCGCAAACATATTGTAGCACATCCTCCAAATCAGCTGCTTTGATGTCCAATGCAGTTTTGAGTTGCTTCTCATCCATCGGCAACACATCAACTAATTCGACAAGGCTTTCCATCACAGCATACAATTCATCTTGCGACCTACCCTTTCTTGCCACGTAGTCTGTGTTGGCCATCGTAAGGTAAGATACACAAAGAGCCGCCTTTCCATCATCCCCAATCTGAAGAATGTCGCAAGCATCCTCAAATCCGTCACGTTTTGTGACTAAATCAAGGATAACATTGGTATCAAGAAAAATTTTGTTCATTTGCTGAGAAGGTAAGCGAGGCGGTCGTCAGCGGCGAGGTCGTTGGAAGTAATGCCGGTGCCGCAGATATTGCGCAAACTCTCAATCCTTTGAGAATAGCGTTTTGAAGTGGTGGCGCATTGCATGGGTTCATCTGCTTTCCATAACATAGCAGATGTAACACCGCGAAGCATCTTGATAGCTTCTATTATGCTATCAATTGCCCGATTATTCTCGATTGTTACTATAACCTGTGCCATAAAATTTAGCTTTGGCGCAAAGGTACGCATTTTTTACTTAACATCCAAAAGAATTTCACAAAAACTACAAAGCTTATTCGGATGCCGACGGCGTGCTTGCGGCGAAAACGACCCCGCACCGCCGCAAAATTTGCGGCGTTTTCCACCTCTTTTCGCCGCATTGAGGGTGAAAATGGTGCCATAGGGGCGGAAAATTTGGTGGTTTGCCGCGGATTTACTAACTTTGTGGAAATTTCAGCAACATGTGTCAAGATAATCATAATGAGTTGTGCTCGGATGCGCATGCGGTGTCGTCGGTCGACGAGTGTCGCATCATCGAGTTGGCGCGCCATCGCCACGAGAACGGCTCGCTGTCGGTGGTGGATAATGCCGACCCGGCCATGCCGTTTGCCGTGCGGCGCGCGTTCTACCTCTACGACGTGCCGGCCGATGCCGAGCGCGGCGGCCACTCGCACTTCTGCGCGCAGGAAATGATGGTGGCCATCAGCGGCTGCTTCGACGTGACCTTGGACGACGGCCGGCGCACGCGCACCTTCACCCTCAACCGCCCCTACCAAGCGCTGTACATCCCCACCGGGTTGTGGCGCACGCTGTGCAACTTCTCCGGCGGCGCGGTGTGCTTGGTGCTCACCTCCGAGCGCTACTCCGAGGCCGATTACGTGCGCGATTATGCTGAATTTAAACAACTTACGGCAACCAAACTCACTTCCACCGATGGCAAATAAGCAGTACCCCTTCTTATCTTTGGCGGCGGTGAACGCTCCGCTGATGGACGAAATCGCTCGCGCGGTTGAACGCGTGGTGCGCTCGGGCCGCTACGTGGGCGGACCGGAGGTCGACGCCTTCGAGCACGCCTTAGCCGAGTACTCGGGCACGCGCTTCGCCGTGGGTTGCGCCAACGGTCTCGATGCGTTGCGACTGATTTTCCGCGCCTACATCGAATTGGGCCGTCTACGCCCCGGCGACGAGGTCATCGTGCCGGCCAACACCTACATCGCCTCCATCTTGGCGGTGACCGACTGCGGCCTTACCCCGGTGTTGGTCGAACCGGATGCGCGCACGCTCAACCTCGACACCGCGCTGCTGCGCCAAGCCGTCACCGAGCGCACCCGCGCCATCCTCACCGTCCACCTCTATGGCCGCTGCTGCTTCGATGCCGCGATGCAGGCCGTGGCGCGCGAGCACGACCTGCTGATTGTGGAGGACAACGCCCAAGCCATCGGCGCTCGCTGCCCGCTCACCGGCGGCCGCACCGGCTCGTTGGGCCATGCCGCAGCGTTCAGCTTCTACCCCACCAAAAACCTCGGCGCGATGGGCGATGCCGGCGCCGTGACCACCAACGATGAAGCCGTGGCCGCTGCCGTGCGCGCCATCGCCAACTACGGTTCCGACCGCCGCTACCACAATATATATCAAGGGCTTAACTCGCGCCTCGACCCGGTGCAAGCAGCCGTGCTCAACGTCAAGCTACCCCACGTTGAAGCCGAGAACGCTCACCGCCAAGCGGTGGCTGAGGTATACGAGCATCACATCACCAACCCGGCCATCACGCGCCCGCTTTGGGCCGCCGACGGCTCGATGGTGTGGCACCAGTACGTCATCAAATGCGCACGCCGCGACGAGTTGCGCCAGCGTTTGGCCGACGTCGGCGTGGCCACCGACATCCACTATGCCACCCCACCCCACCGCCAGCCCTGCTACCGGCAGTGGAGCACGCTGTCGCTGCCCGTCACCGACCACGTGGCCCACACCGTGGTGTCCTTGCCCATTTCGTCGGCCGTAAGCATGACTGACGCCGCCGAAATCGCCGCCATTATCAATAGCATCAACCTCTCATCAGATGATTGACAACAGCGTATTTAACAATCTGACAGCACTTTACCATACTTTCGGCTGCAAGCTCAACTTCGCCGAAACTTCCACCATAGCGCAGACGTTGGCCGAGCGCGGCATCCGGCGCGTCAGCGGCGACGAGGTGCCCGACATCGTGGTGGTGAACACCTGCAGCGTCACCGAGCTTTCCGACAAGAAGTGTCGCCAAGCCATCCGCTCGCTGCACAAGCGCTACCCTGACGCCGCCATCATCGTCACCGGCTGCTACGCACAGCTCAAGGCCGACGAGGTGGCCGCCCTGCCCGGGGTGTGCATCGTGGCCGGCGCCGCCGACAAGATGCGCATCGACCAATTCCTCGACGAGTATTTGCGCACCCATCAGCCCATCAACTCCACCTGCAACTGGCGCGAAATCACCGAGTTCCGTCCATCGTGCTCGCGCGGCGACCGCACCCGCTTCTTCCTCAAGGTGCAGGACGGGTGCGACTATTGGTGCACCTACTGCACCATCCCCATGGCGCGCGGTCGTTCGCGTTCGGGCACCATCGACCAGCTTGTGAAGCAGGCCGAGGAGGCCGCCGCTCAAGGCGGGCGCGAGATAGTGCTCACCGGCGTAAACATCGGTGACTTCGGCAAAGGCCGCACCGACACTTTCTTCGACCTCATCCGCGCCCTCGATGCCGTTGAGGGCATCCTCCGCTACCGTATTTCATCCATCGAGCCCAACCTGCTCACCGACGAAATCATCGACTTCGTGGCCGGCTCGCGCGCGTTCATGCCCAGCTTCCACATCCCGTTGCAGTGCGGCTCCGACGCCGTGCTCAAACTGATGCACCGCCACTACGACACCGCTCTGTTTGCGCAGAAAATCGCCCGCATCCGCAGCGAAATTCCCCACGCATTCATCGGCGTGGACCTAATCGTGGGCGCTCGCGGCGAAACCGACGAGGAGTTCGCCATCTCCAAGCAGTTCGTGGATTCGCTCGACATCTCGCGGTTGCACGTATTCCCCTACTCCGAACGTCCCGGCACGCGCGCCGTGGAAATGGGCGGTGCGGTCGACCCGCGCGTCAAGCACGCTCGCACCAACCAAATGCTGCGGTTGAGCGAGCGCAAATGGGAAGCGTTCGCCTCGCGCTTCGTAGGCGACACGCGTCCGGTGCTGCTTGAGCACCCGCAAGGCCACGGCAAGCCTATGGCCGGCCACACCGACAACTACCTGCGCGTGGAGGTCACTGACGCCACGCCCGCCCTCGACAACTGCATAGCACCGGTGGTCATCACCGGCATCGACCCCGCCAACGAATCACTCACCGGACATCTCGCTCAGTCATGACCCGTTTCCTCCGCATCCTCTTCACCATCCCCGCCCTGCTGCCGTTGTGGGCGCTCTATCCGCTATCGAGCGCGTTTGCATGGCTCATGGGCAGCGTATTCCGCTACCGCCGCTGCGTGGTGATGGCCAACCTCCGCGCCTGTTTTCCCGACAAGTCGGAGGCCGAACTCCGCACCATCGCCCGCCAATTCTACCGCAACTTCGCCGACTCCATCATCGAAACGGTGAAGGTGCTGCACATCTCCGACGAGGAAATGCGCCGCCGCATGCAGTTCGACGGCATCGAAATCGTCGACCGCCTCATGGCCGAGAAGCGCAACATCGTGGTGTACTTCGCCCACACCTTCAACTGGGAGTGGGCGCCTTCCGTCACTATGCACACGCAGATTCATCCCGGGGAGGGTAGCGGAGTTCTCTTCGGCCAAATCTACCGCCCGCTGCGCAACAAGGCCTTCGACC
>JBJEKG010000031.1:0-4613 GCA_051878535.1 Muribaculaceae bacterium | reverse complement strand
TGCCTTCGAAGGCCTGGTATGTTTCAGTGTTGTCTGGCATTGCCGCGGCGGTAGCACCTTCAATCACCACACCTTTGCCGTTGAGCAGGCCGCACCATTCTTCCTCGAGGGTGAGGTAGCGCACGCCGTCTCCGTCGGTGGAGACGTAACCGTAGAAACGGGCCACTTCGTTGGTCTTGGGTGCTACGAAGAAGCCGTGGTAGTCATCGTCGGCATAGTTGGTGTAGTTGCCGTGGAGGATGTGTGCGGATGTGTAGGTGCTCAGGTTAATGGAGAGAGCGTCACCGGCGACGGAGTAGTTGGCCGCGTTGGTGAGTTGGTCACCGGTATACTGTGCCACGAAGCCGGTGTTGAGGGCCTTGCCCACGTATTCCGAGCCGAGGCCGGGGATGGCAATCCAGTCGAATTGGTCGTTGTCGCACCAGTAAACGCTTTCAAAGTCTTGCATGGGCAGGCCTTCGATGGGTTTGCTGATGTCGGCGCTTTGTTCGGCTGTGGTGGCGTAGAGCACGCCGTCGTGAACGCGCACGCCGTAGAGCGGGAAGTTGAGTTTGTAGACCGCGCCGGCTGTGGTGAGGTCGGCGAATTTGTCAGCTTCGATGATGAAGGGCACTTCGTCGCCGGCTTCGGGGAAGTTGGCGGCGGGGACGTAGCCGCGGAAGGCGGCGATGTCGGCAGCATCGGTGAGGCGGACGAACTTCGAGCCATCGGCGCTGAGTACGTAGTCGCCGGCGGAGGCGGTGGTAGCCGCAAACGTGCCGCTAAGGTAGGTATCGAAGCCGGTTGCGCCGGTTACGATGCCATCGTAACTGCTATCATCGATGACCACGCCGTTGGCATTGTAGAGGATGAACGGCGTGCCGGCAGCAGCTGCGTAGATGACCTTGGAGGTGACTGCCGAGGCGGTGTAGCCATCGATGGCCAACATCAGTGAGCCTTCAGGCAACATTTCCCGGCGCACCTCAAACGGCAAGCACATCACCTGGCATTTTGCTCCGTTTTCGACAGCAAAATGCACCGTGTAGGCTTGGAACGAGCCGTTGTATTTGAAGTCCATATTGTCGTGGAGATAGAGGCGCGATGCCACACCGTTTTGCGACACCAAATTGGCCTTGGCAGCCACCAAAATCTGGCTGATGGAAGTGCCTTCAGCCGCCGTCAGCACATTATTATCAAGCGGCACAGCCGGCAAAGTGAAATCTACATACAACCTCTCGGGAGCGGTAATTTGCGAAGAGTAGTGCGAGCTGAAGTTAGCGTATTTTCCGTTGGCTGAGGTGACAGCGTAAGGATTCGGCGTGGCGGTAGGATAGTAATAGCCCCACTTCATATCGCCGGTGTTGCTGCAACCATTGAGGAAGTAAGCATCCCAGCCGCCGAGGGTGTCGAAAGTGTTATAAAGACTGCCCTCCTCAACGGTGGTGACCGATAAACTGCCGCCAAGTGAGTACGAGCTGAGTTCAGGAAACTCCACATAGTTGAATTTAAAGGTGGCACTTTCGGCTGTGCCTATAGCATAACCGGAGTAGACGTTAAGCATATCATCGATGAAGCATGCAAAGTCGACAAACGAGTGCGAGATTACGAGGCGGTTGGAGCCATGCTCGGCGAAGCCGCTGATGCCGCCGAAGTAGCAGCTACTGCCGTCGTAGCCGGTGAAGGCCGTGGCCGAGGCGAAGTCGACGATGGGCAAGATGGCGCAATAGTCAGCTTGGAACACAGCGTTGTAGTAGTTGTGGTTGGTGATAGTGCGAGTGTCGTTGAAGCCGACGGTGCCGACCAGTCCGCCGGCACAGCGTTTGGTGGTGGTGTAGCTGTTGTTCACCTTGAAGTCGCATACGGCGGTGGAGTGGTTGATGGCCACGTTGGCCACCGCGCCGACCAGTCCGCCGGCGCGGTATGAAGCGTCGATGGAGGTGGCTTGAGCGGTGCAACCTTCAATGGTGAGGATGGGTGCGGTGGCGGAGCTGATGCCTTCGGTGGCCACGATGCCAGCAAGGCCGCCGACAATGGCATCGCCGTTAGCCAAGATGTTGCAGGCCAACACGTTGATGCCCGACAGCGGAGTGCGAGCGGTGGCTTCGGAGGTGGTGTATGCGCCCAGAGCGATACCGACATTGCCGCCGGAGACGGTGAAGCTGACATTGGAGAAGTTGAGGTTTTTCAATGTGCCTTCGCCGGTCATCTGCGCGATGAAGCCGACATTTTGAGCAGCGTCGCAGTCGAAAGTGATGTTGCGCACGGTGTGGCCGCCGCCATCATAGTGGCCTTGGAAATTATGGGTGACATAGGTGTCATATTCCGAGAGATAGTAGAGGCCGAGGGGCATGAATTCCTCGCCGGTGAAGTCTAAGTCGGCCACCTGCTTGAAGTACTTGCCTTTGAGGCCGTCGGAGCTGTTGTACAGCTGCGAATTCATAGCGCGGAACGATTCTACGCTGCTGATTATGTAAGGATTAGCTTCCGAACCGTCGCCATCTTCGACACTGAGGGCGAAGTCGCGGTCCACGCCGCCCCAGAGAATAGGCAGCGGGTATTTGGTGGTCATATCCAAGCCCCACGTCATGCCCCAGAAGGCAGTGCACGAGTTGAGGTAGTCGACCGACTGCAGATACTCCAGGTTGGTCTTCATGGAGCCGTCGCCCGAAGGCGAGGCTTGGATTACCTTGCTTTGGTCCTCGCGAGTGTCGAGCCAGTAGGTGTTTTCGGGCGTAAGGCTCTCGTAACTGCATACGCCGTAGGAGGTGTCGGAGATACTACTTTCCTTAAAAGTGAATTGCGAGAATCGAATTTCGCCTACGCTAAGGCATCCGGTCATTGTGTAATAGCTTCGACCGGCAATGCCGCCATACCATGCATATTTTGTATCGCCTTTGTCGTATGACTGCTTGCCATCGGCGAAGTCCATATAGCCGTAGTTGACGCAATACCGCACGTATGAAGCGAGACCGACTACGCCGCCTACGCACACCAAGTGCATACCGGCCTGTCTGGAAGGATCTTTAAACCTTACTTTACCGAAGTTGGCGCAGTACTCTACAGTGGTACATTGCCCCACAACGCCACCATTCATCGAGTAGTCGTTGAGCCATGCCACTTCAGCATAGTTGCGGCAGTGGCTCACCGTTTGGGCATACCCGACCACACCGCCGACGCTATAGCCCATTTCACCGCTAATGACAATGGAATTGCCTTGGGAATCCTTGTCTAAGGTGATGCAATTCACCACATCCGCATCACAGTAGGCGACAACACCGCCCAAATAATTAACATTACTGGATTCTGCGTAACTGCCCACCATATTTACGGCAGCCGTGCAGTTGATTACTTGCGAATAGCTGTAGCCGGCGATGCCGCCCATAAAGCGAGCGATAGGTACATCGCCGGCGTTGTATTTGCCGTTTTCCATCTTGCCTTCAGCGTGGCAGTCGGAGATGGGCTTGGTGCTGTTGTGATAACCCACGATGCCACCTTGGTATTTGGAATAATCCACGCTGTAGATGTAGCCTTGGAAGGAGCAGTCCTCCACGCGGGCGTTGTCGGAGGTGTAGCCCACAATGCCGCCCACGAAGAGGTTGTGGCGGGTGAATTGGCGCAAGTCGATTACGGCGTCTTTGACGTTGACGTTGCGCACCACGCCGTCGCCCTTGATGGTGCCGAACAGGCCGGCGTAACCGGAGATGGTGGAGGTGTGGTCGATGTAGAGGCCGTAGATGGTGTGGCCGCGACCATCGAAGGTGCCATAGAACTTGCCGTCTTTGAATGAGCCTTCGCTACCGATGGGCATCCACGGACGGGCGCCGGAGGGGTCGGCCATCACGTTGTCGTTGAGCACGATGTCGTTGCCGAGGACGATGTACTTGCCCTCGTAGTAGTCGTAGCACCAGTAGACCATGTAGGCGAAGTTGGCCAACTGCTGAGCGGTTTGGATTACGTAAGGATCGGAGGCCGAACCATCACCGCGAGCAAACACTTGAGAAGGATAGGAGTCGGGCACAGTCCACGACTCGGCGCCGCTCATTGGCGGCATAGCGAGGATTGCGAGCACAGCCACCACAATCCCACGGAGAAATACTTTCATGAATCTAACGTGTAATGTATGTTGTTTGAATATAAAAAGCGTGTATTCGAGTGCAAAGTTAGCTACTCTTCCCCGAAATCCACAAACAATTTAACAAATTTAACATTTATTTAGAAATGACACAAAGCCCTTGCGGGCACTGCGCAGGGGCTGGAAGTGGCGGCCGAGCAAGAGCTCGGGGCGTATGCAAAAAGGCTCCGCACCGAAGGTGGGCGGAGGGGATGGCGCGGGGGATTAGAACCGGGAGGAGCCGTCGAAGCAGTGGGTGCATACTTTGCACTTGGGCAGACCGATGGCTTTGATGAGGGTTTCGATGGTGTTGAAGCGCAGGGAGGTAAGGCCAAAGCGGCGGCGGATTTCTTCGACCATGCGTTTGTAGCAGGGCGAGTCGGTGGTGGCGTACTCGTCGAGGCGGGCGTTGGCGTCGCCTTCGAACTGCTCGATGATGCGGCGGGTGATGAGTTCCATGTCGCTCTTGGAGGAGGTGAAGCCGATGAAGGGGCAGCCGTAGATGAGGGGCGGGCAGGCGATG
>JBJEKG010000030.1:0-4615 GCA_051878535.1 Muribaculaceae bacterium | reverse complement strand
TCAACTATCACTTCTCCTTCCCCAACGACGACATATCCCCCACCCTGTCAGGCAATTACCTGCTCGAAGTATACTCGGAGGACGACCCCGACACGGTGTGGCTCCAGGTGCGCACCATGATTAGCGAACAGGTGGCCGACGTGGCCGTGGAAATCTCTTCGCGCACCGACATCGACTACAACGACCAACACCAGCAACTCGCCATCAGCGTAGACACCGAACACGCCGGCGTGGACAACCCCTTCAACGACCTGCGCGTGGTGGTGCAGCAAAACGGCCGCATCGACAACGAGGTCACACTCATCCACCCGCTCCGTCTCAGCGGCCATTCGGCCATCTTCGAACACGCCGACCCGCTCATCTTCGAAGCCGGCAACGAATACCGCCGCATGGAAATCATCTCCACGCAGTTCCCCTCAATCGGCGTGGACGCCATCGAGTATCTCCACCCCTACTACCACTTCACTCTCTTCACCGATGAGCCGCGCTTCGGCCGCAGTTACGCCTACGACAGCACCCAGCACGGCCGCTTCTTCATCCGCGAATACAACTCGACCGACTCCGACACCGAAGCCGACTACGCCGTGGTTCATTTCATCCTCGACCAACCGCAACTCGACGGCTGGGCCATCTACCTCGACGGCGACTTCACCTGCCGCCGCTTCGACCAAGCCTCAGTGGTGCCGTTCAACCCCTCCACCGGCCGCTATGAGAAGGCCGTGCTACTCAAACAAGGTGCTTACAACTACCAATACCTCGCCGTGCGCACCGGCCAGTCGGTCGGCACGCCGCGCATCATCGAAGGCAACAAGTACCAAACCACCAACGAATACCTCATCAAAGTTTACACCCGCGGCCCGGTGGACCGCACCGACCGCCTCATCGCCGTAACTCTCACCACCACAGCCCGTTAACCACCCTCGCTTATGCTCGAAATCCAAAATACACTGGTCAGTCTCGACCTCATAGAAAGATTCTTCTGCTGCGACCTCGACAAATGCCTCGGCGAATGTTGCATCGAAGGCGATGCCGGCGCACCTATCACCGAAGACGAGCGCCGCCAAATCGAAGCCATCCTACCGGAAATCTTCGACGAACTCTCACCCGCCGCCCAACGCGAAATCCGCGAAAACGGTGTGGCATACATCGACCAAGAGGGCGACTTGGTCACCTCAATCGTCGACGGCCGCAACTGCGTGTTCACCTGCTTCGAACCGGGCGGCATGTGCCACTGCGCCATCGAACGCGCCTACCGCCAAGGCCGTATCAACTTCTACAAGCCCATCTCCTGCCACCTCTACCCCGTCCGCCTCAAAGAATACGCCGACTTCACCGCCGTCAACCTCCACCGCTGGAAAATCTGCCGCTGCGCCGAAGTCCTCGGCCGCAAACTCGGCCTCCGCGCCTACCAATTCCTCAAAGACCCGCTCATCCGCCGTTTCGGCCAAGCCTGGTACGACGAACTCGCCCAAACCGCCGAAGAATACCTCCGCCAATACCCCGACGGCCTCCTTCCCGACTAACCCCACCCGCATGGCCGTCCGTGGTGCGGTCCGGTGGCGGCGCAGGACCGTCCGGCAATCAGCCGTGGGTTCTGTGGCGAGGCGGAAGCCGAGCGGCGCGGAAGCGCCTTTTTGTCTCGGCTCTGAGCTTTAGCGAAGGGGGTCCCTCTTTTAGAATGGGCGGGTGGGCCAGGCGTCGTTGACGGCGGTGGCCAGCACGATTTGAGCTAAGATGTTGAGTTGGAGGTGGGCGCCGTCGAGCGGGGGTGCTACCGTCAGGGTATAGCTCTCGAAGAGCCGGGTGGTGGTGGCGCCCGGTGCCACCGGTTGGGTGTAGTAGTAGAAACCGTCGGTGGAACTTTGCACCCAGTTGGAACCCATTAGTCCGGCGAAAGAGCCGTCGGAAGCGTTCCACGGGGCGACCACATCGCCACTGAGGTTGACCCAGTACCCCACGATGGTGGCGCGGATGTAGCCGTTGGCCAGGCCTGTGTTTTTGATTTGCAGTTGGTCCTTGAAGTTGCCCACACAGCTGTCGGTGACCTCCACATCCACCTCATCGGAGGTGATGCCGATGGTAAACTCGTAGCGGTGGTCGGCCTGCAATTCGGTGATGGAAAGAGTGTTAAGTTGTTTGGAGAGAGTATATTCGCGACCGCTGACAGTGAAGGTGATTGAGAGGGTGATGTGGGCGGTGGCTTGCGGGATAAGCATAAAGGTTTGGCTGACGCCACCGAGGGCGCCGGGGGTGTCGATTACGTGCGAGTAGGTTTGTGTGTAGGTCTGCTGCGAGGCGAGCGCCGACCATTGGAAAGTGATGCCGCGGTCGGCGGCAGGTGTGACGACGCACGAACCGGCGCTGTAGACGTTGGCTAAGGAGATGGATTTCACCTGCGTACCCGCTGGCATCGTGCCGATTTTGAAGGAGAGGGCGCTCAGGGCGTGGTGGAAGAGCAGAGGCACGGAGCCGTCGGCACGGGTGCAGTTCTGCGCGATGGCCATCACGATGTCGGGTTGAGCCTCGGCATCGGAGGAACCATCGGCCGACTTGGGCGTTTGGTAATCGAAGCGCATCGAGCAGTCGGCTCCCGACATGGCGGGCGCAAAACCGGCGATGTCCATTGAGGTGGCGTAAGCCAAGACGCTCAACGGCAGCTCCGGCCAGAAGCGCCTTGAGGTGCCTTTGTTGTCGGAAATCGAGATGATTTCGCCGCTCATTACCGCCTTACCATCGGAAGTAAAACCGCTCACCACCATCTCGGTCAACGGCTTGGAGCCGCTGAAGTACTCGCCACGCGAGGCGGCAGGAGTCGTCCACTCGAAGCAGTCGTTGACCCGGTCCGTGAGCGAAAACGGCACCGAATCGCCCTCAATCACGAAGGTGGAATCGCAGCAGGAGCGAGCCGCGCGAGCACTTGGCTCAACGCTGACGATATTGAAAGCGATTTGCCCGTTGTCGGCGTCAGAGCAAAGGTCGTCATCGTCGCAGCCACAGAGAGCGAGAGCGAGGCAAACGCAAGCGGCAAAAGAGGTAAGTGGTAATGAGTGCAAAGACATTTCGAAGCGAAGTTAGTGAATGTGAGGGGTTTAACCCCCTCACACTCCGTCATTAACTCAATTTATACATTGACTAAGTGAGGAGAGAGGTTGATGGATTTAGTTGGTTTGCATGGGTACTTCAGGATCTGCACCTTTTACAAAGTCGTCAACAGTTACAGTCAGGTCGATGGGCACGAGCACAGGAGTCGGAGTGTCAGTGTCGGGATCATAACCGCCGTTACCATTGCCGAATACGAAAGTATAGATGTATTTTTTACCTTGTTCCCAAGCGAAGGAGGCGGGAATCGCAACATATTCGGTTGCATCAGAAGCACCCCAAAGATATACATCATCAGTGCCTGCAGTACCGGAACCTGCTTCAACGTTGCGGATGGAGCATTTTACGAGAAAGTAAGAACCGGTTTGGGTTGTACCGGTTGCAGCGCCATTATCAGGTATCCAAGCGGTGGTAGCTGCACCGGAGTGGGGGAGGAGGAGCATAGCATTGTTGCTGTATTCCTTGCTAGATTCATTTTCAGACGTCAGCTTAACAAGGGAGCTGTTGCCGTGAACTGCTTGGTTGCCGGCAGGAACAGCAACTGCGAAGCTTTGGTTAGCAGTTCCGAGAACCCAAGTACCTTGGCTGGCAATGGCGGTTTCAGAAGTTTGGTTGTGATCCACTACGTTAGTTTCAGTATCAGCTGTGGGGAAAGTGAAAGTACCGGTGCCGGCTACATTCACAATCTTCACTTCATCGATGACAACGTCAAGTTGGCCATTGGTGTTTTTAGCTTGGAAGACGATTTGCGAGAGAGCATGGCGGAAGTTGAGGCTAACTTGGCCATCAGCAGATTTGGATTGAGTTTTACGAGCGTAAACGAAATCCTTTTGGTTGCCTACAGTAGTAGGAACAGTAAAGTTTAATACAGTTGATGTACCACCAGCATCCCAGTTGAAAGTGCCAAGGTTGTTTTGGAAGGCGAGGAAAGTAACGTCGCCGGTGCTGGGCCAGTAGCGAGTGCCTTCTTGGTTTTCGTATTTAGTACCATTGAGTTTGATGACATCACCATTGATGTATGACTTGCCATCGTAAGCAGCGTAGACGGTGAATTCTGAGGGTTTGTTGTTGTTGCAGTACACGCCTTGGCCTTCTCCTGGAGCTACACGCGAGGGATTGTTGGCGGTGACGGCGAAGGTGATCACGTTACCGTCCTGGTTGAGGTCGACGGTCTCGTCGTTGGAGCAGGCGGTCAGGGCCAGAAGGGCGGCTGCTCCGAGGAAATACTTTTTCATTCGCAAAAAAGATTTTAAGTTAATAAATTAGGATTGTTTGATAAGTCGTTTGATAGATGGAGCGGAATGAAATCACATTTCGATGGTTTCATTCACTACTTCCCAATCGTCGACAGACGGCGCGAAGCCGTGGCCGTTTTCGATTGGTTGGGGAAGGTCAAGACCATCCACTATGAAGTGCACACGGTGGCGGTCGGGGGCACTAATCACCTGGTCGGTGACATCAAATCGTTCGGCGTCGCTTCCATACAGGAACTTGTCGCCATTGTCTAAGACAATAT
>JBJEKG010000029.1:0-4642 GCA_051878535.1 Muribaculaceae bacterium | reverse complement strand
TGTCGTAGAACCACACGCGGTCGGTGCCGCCGGCGTTGGTCTTGGTGAAGATGAGGATGGCGGTTGACACTCCGGCGTATGGCTTAAACACGCCCGAGGGCATGGAGATAACGGCTTGGAGGCGGTTGCCGTCGACGATGGCTTGGCGGATGGCTTTGTGGGCATTGGATGTGCCGGTGAGCACGCCGTCGGGCACAATCGAGGCGCAGCGGCCACCTACGGCCAAGGTGCGCAGGAATAGCGCCAAGAACAGCAGTTCGGTCTTCTTGGTCTTGGCGATGGCCAACAGCGATTTGGCCACGGCTTCGTAGTCCAAGTTGCCGGCGAAGGGCGGGTTGGCGAGGATTAGCGAGTAGCGGTCGGCGTCGGTGTTGTCGGTGGAGAGCGAATCGCGGAAGGCCACGTCGGGGTTGTTGATGTCGTGGAGCATGAGGTTCATGGCGCCGATGCGGAGCATGGTTTGGTCGGTGTCGAAGCCGTGGAGCATGGTGGTGCGGAAGTGGGCATCGTGGTGGCTGTCCATCAGCTCGCGGCGGTAATGCTCTTTGATGTACTTGGCCGCCTCCACGATGAAACCGGCGCTGCCCATGGCCGGGTCGCAGATGGTGTCGCGCAGGGTGGGCTGCATCAGCTCCACCATCATGCGGATGATGTGGCGCGGCGTGCGGAATTGGCCGTTCTTGCCCGAAGCGGCCATTTTGCCGAGGATGTACTCATAGACATCGCCCATGGTGTCGCGGTCGTTCATTTCGAGGGTGTCGATGCCGTCGACAATCTTGGCCAAGGCGCGGGGCGAGGCGATGAGGAAGTTGGCGTTGCCCATGAATCGCGAGTAGGCTGAATCCTCGCCACGGTTGAGCGACTTGATGAACGGGAAGACGTTGCGCTGCATGTTGCGGTACATCGTGTCGGGGTCGAACTGCTTGAACCGGCGCCAGCGGAGGTCGTCGTAGGGCACTTTCTCGTTGGTTTCGGGGTTGAGCCAAGTGCCGTAGGAGAAAGTGTCGTCGGATGCGTGGGGCATATCGAGGTAGTTGTCGACGACCTCGCGGGAGGTTTGCGCGTCGTCGAGCATCTTGATAAAAAAGAGGTAAGTCATCTGCTCGAGCACCGTCATGGGGTTGGTGATGCCGGCGCTTTCCCAGAAAGTGTCCCAAATTTGGTCGATTTGGTTCTTTATTTGGCCTGTAATCATTGTCGGAGCGTGTATAAATATAATAATGTGCAAAGATAGCGAAAATTTGTGTGAAAAGCAGATTTTTTGGTTGCAAAAACCGAATTTGGGTGGAAAAAATGAGGGGAAGGGATAAAAAAAGAGGGCCGGGGCCCTCTTTTTTTATTGGTGGATGTGGTGGATTATTCTTCGGGAGCGACACCCCATTGCTGTTGGGCGAGGCGGCGGTAGTTGTTGTAGCGCCATTGAGCGTTTTCTTTGGCAGCGGCGAAGAGTTCTTCGGCTTGGTCGGGGAGCTGTTTGAAAACGGAGGCGTAGCGTACTTCGCCTTTGAGGAAGTCGGTGAACTTATCCCATTGGGGCTCTTTGGAGTCGAGGGTGAAGGGGTTCTTGCCTTCGGCTTCGAGAGCGGGGTTGTAGCGCCACAGGTGCCAGTAGCCGCATTCCACAGCGCGTTGTTGTTCGAGCTGAGCGTGACCCATACCGGCGCGGAGACCGTGGTTGATACAGGGCGAGTATGCGATGATCAACGAGGGACCGTCGTAGGCTTCGGCTTCGCGGATGGCCTTGAGGGTTTGAGCGTTGTCGGCACCCATAGCCACTTGAGCCACGTAAACGTAGCCGTAGGTCGAAGCAATCAGGCCGAGGTCTTTCTTGCGGATGCGTTTGCCGGCAGCGGCAAATTTGGCGATGGCGCCCAGAGGGGTGGCCTTGGAGGATTGGCCGCCGGTGTTGGAGTATACTTCGGTGTCGAGCACGATTACGTTGACGTTTTGGCCGGAAGCGAGCACGTGGTCGAGGCCGCCGAAGCCGATGTCGTAAGCGGCACCGTCGCCGGCGATAATCCATTGGCTGCGAGCCACGATGTAGCCTTTGAGTTCGAGCAGAGCGCGGCAGTTGTCGCATTGGCAAGCTTCAGCCAAGGGGATGAGTTCGTTGGCTACTTCGCGGGTGACGCCGGCGGAGTTGCGGTTGTCGAGCCATTTTTGAGCGAGGGCTTTGATTTGGTCGGAGCACTTGTCGCAAGCGGTCATGCGGGTCATGATGTCGGCCACGCGCGAGCGAATCTTGTCGGAAGCGATGTGCATGCCGAGGCCGTATTCGGCGAAGTCCTCGAAGAGGGAGTTACCCCAAGCGGGACCGTTGCCTTCGGCGTTGGTGCAGTAGGGGGTAGAGGGCACGGAGCCGGAGTAGATTGAGGAGCAACCGGTGGCGTTGGCTACCATTTCGTGGTCGCCGAAGAGTTGGGAGATGAGTTTGACGTAGGGAGTTTCGCCGCAACCGGAGCAAGCGCCGGAGAATTCGAACAGCGGGGTGGCGAATTGCGAGTTCTTGGCGTTGAGCTTGATGTCGACGAGGTTTTGCTTGGAGGCCACGGCGGTGGTGCAGTAGTCCCATTGCTTTTGCACTTCGAGTTGGGTTTCGAGGGGCTTCATTACGAGAGCCTTCACGCCCTTCTTGCCGGGGCAAACGTCGACGCAGTTGCCGCAACCGAGGCAGTCGAGAACGTCGACGGATTGGATGAAGCGCATGCCTTTGAAGGCGGTGCCAATGGCGGGGATGGAAGCATCTTCGCCGAAGGGAGCGGCAGCGAGTTCGTTGGCGTCGAGCACGAACGGACGGATGGCGGCGTGAGGACAAACGAATGCGCACTTGTTACATTGGATACAGTTCTCTTCGAGCCATTCGGGCACGAAAGCAGCCACGCCGCGTTTTTCGAAGCGGGCGGTTCCTTGCATCCAGTGACCGTCGGCGCCGTCGGCGAAATCGGATACGCGCAACAGGTCGCCGTCTTGAGCGTTGATGGGGCGCACGATGTCGTTGATGAAGGCGGGGTCGTTGTTTTCGGCCTTGGGGTCATCGGGGAGAGTGGCCCAAGCGGGGTCAACGGTGAGGGTGTGGTATTCGTTGCCACGGTCCACGGCGGCGTAGTTCTTGTCGACTACGTCTTGGCCCTTCTTGCCGTAGGATTTGACGATGAATTTCTTCATCTGTTCAACGGCGAGGTCCACGGGAATTACTTCGGTGATGCGGAAGAAAGCGCTCTGGAGGATGGTGTTGGTGCGGTTGCCCAGACCGATTTCCTGAGCGATGCGGGTGGCGTTGATGTAGTAGACGGTGATGTTGTGCTGGGCGAAGTAACGTTTAACCTTGTTGGGGAGGTTAGCGGCGAGTTCGTCGCCTTCCCAGATGGTGTTGAGCAGGAAGGTGCCGTTGTCGCGGAGGCCGCGGGTCACGTCGTACATGTGGAGGTAAGCTTGCACGTGGCATGCTACGAAGTTGGGGGTGTTCACCAAGTAGGTGGAGCGGATGGGCTCGTCGCCGAAGCGCAGGTGGGAGCAGGTGAAGCCGCCCGACTTTTTGGAGTCGTAAGCGAAGTAAGCTTGGCAGTATTTGGTGGTGTTGTCGCCGATGATCTTGATGGAGTTCTTGTTAGCACCCACGGTGCCGTCAGCGCCGAGACCGTAGAACTTGGCTTCGTAGGTGGAGGGGTCGCCGAGGGCAACTTCTTCCTTCGGGGGGAGGGAGGTGAAGGTAACGTCGTCGACGATGCCCACGGTGAAGTGGTCTTTGGGCTGGGGCAGGGCGAGGTTTTCGAATACGCCGATAATCATGGCGGGGGTAACGTCCTTGGAGGCGAGACCGTAGCGGCCGGCCACGATGCGGGGAGCATTTTCCACGCCGTAGAAAGCTTCTTTGACGTCGAGGCAGAGGGGCTCGCCGTTAGCGCCGGGTTCTTTGGTGCGGTCGAGCACGGCAATGTTGCGGCAGGTGGCGGGGATGGCGGCGAGCAGGTGCTTGGTGGAGAAGGGACGGTAGAGGTGAACTGCTACCAGACCTACTTTTTCGCCGTTGGCTACCATGAAGTCGATGGCTTCTTTGGCGGCTTCGGTCACCGAACCCATGGCGATGATAACGCGGTCGGCATCCTTGGCGCCGTAGTAGTTGAAGAGGTGGTATTCACGGCCGGTGATTTCGGAGATTTTGGCCATGTAGTCTTCAACGATTTCGGGCACGGCTTGGTAGTGCTTGTTGCAAGCTTCGCGGTGCTGGAAGAAAACGTCGCCGTTTTCGGCCAAGCCGCGGGCGATGGGGGCTTGGGGAGTGAGGGCGCGTTGACGGAAGCGAGCGAGGGCCTCGCGGTCGAGCAGCGGTTCGAGGTCTTCTTGCTCCATCACTTCAATCTTTTGGATTTCGTGGGAGGTGCGGAAGCCGTCGAAGAAGTTAACGAAGGGGACGCTTGAGCGAATGGTAGCGAGGTGAGCCACGCCGGCGAGGTCCATAACTTCTTGCACGGAGCCTTCGGCCAACATTGCGAAGCCGGTTTGGCGGGTGGCCATCACGTCTTGGTGGTCGCCGAAGATGGAGAGAGCATGTGAGGCGATGGTGCGAGCCGACACGTGGAACACGGTGGGCATCAGTTCGCCGGCGATTTTGTACATGTTAGGGATCATCAGGAGCAAACCC
>JBJEKG010000028.1:0-4662 GCA_051878535.1 Muribaculaceae bacterium | reverse complement strand
CGCGCCCAAGCAAGCCGATGCCTTGGTCTTGAGAGCGTCAGCGTCCCATTCACCACCGCCGCTCACGCTGATGGTGAACTCGCCGCCGCTGATGTTGATGTCGCCGTCGGCCTTGATGCCCTTGGCCGCGGTGGCGGTGACGTTAGCCGCGAACGAGCCGCCGGAGATGGTAGCCGTTCCGGTGTCCTCAGCCTCGCGGTCAGTGTCGTCCTTGAAGCTGACCTGCAGGCCGTCGTCGCCCACGTTGTCGATGCTCACCGAGCCGGAGGTCATGGTGAAATACTGGTTGCAGTTGATGCCGTCCTTGGCCGCCGAAGTAATCACCACGGTGGTGTTCTTCAGCTCGATGTACTCCTTGGAATAGATGCCGTGGCCGGTAGCGCACGCTATGGTGAGCGTGCCGCTGCCGCTGAACTCGCTGTGACCGGTGCACGCCAAACAGCCCTTGTGCGAACCGCCGGCCGCGTCGGCCAAGTACGAGGCCGTGCCGTCGGGGACTTTGAACTTGATGCGCTTGCCATTCTTCACGCTCACCGGAGCCGTTGAGAGCGAGGTGAGGTTGAGGTCGGAAAGCGTCACCGTTGCCTTGAACTCGCCCTCGAGGTAGAACGAGCCGTCGGCCGACGAACCGCTGAGCGTGTACTTGATTTCGCCGCAAGTGTCATCGCTCACTAATGCACTCTGAGCCACCGACACGTTCGCGCCGTCCACAGTCACATCCACATACTGCGCCACATTGCCGGCCACCACAACCGAGGCCGTGGAACCTTCAAACACAACGGCCACGGTGTTGTCATCCACCACAGAGTTGTCCACATACACCTGCGCCACGTCAGCCAGCGCGAACTCGCGACCCTGCACCGTGAGCGTGATGCCCTCGCCAAAGGGCATCACACCCGCTTGCTCCGCCGCAAAAGCGTAAGTCACATTGCCCACCTGCACATTGAGCGTCTGAGCCGAGGCTGCGGCCACACAGCCGCATGCCGCCAATATCGTAAGCCAAGTCTTCATCTTACCACGATTTTACTGACCCCGCGGGTCGATTTCACAATGTAGATACCCGGAGCAAGCGACGCCTGCGCATCCACACGCACACCGGTCATAGTATACACCTCCACCGCCTCGTCTTCCACCGCCACCACAGCGGTGGAAAGCGTGGTGGTGAACTCCATCGAAGCCAACGACGACAGCGACAGCTCCACGCTGCCCGAGTTGTTCGTCACAACAGCCTTGTCGCCCTCAAAAGTGATGCGCAAGCCGTCCAGAGCCACCGACGTAGTCGCACCGGATTGGTCCGTAAACACCAACCCCGCGAAATCAGCCGCCGAAGCCATCGCCGCGCAAGCCATAAGTAGTAAAAAAGCGATTTTTCTCATAGATAAAAAGTATTTTGCCACAAATTTAGCAAAAACTTAACAAATCACCCAAAAAACCGCAAAGAAAATAGACAAACGCCAAAAAACCACCGACCAACCCAATTATGCATTATGCATTATGAATTATGAATTATGAATTATAGCCCAGCCTTTTTGCACCCGCTCCGCTCTCCTGCTCGCCCATGCCCCCCTCCCTTTAGGGAGGGGTTGGGGGTAGGCTTTTCCCTTATTTTTTTTCCAAAATTTTATTGCCAAGTCAAAAAAAATTCGTACCTTTGTATGATTTTTGTGCTCGTGTGCTCCACAAGAAGGAGTGAGCCGTCGGCCTTTGCGCCGCGAAACTATGTAAACCTCTAATTTATAACATGTTAGAAGAAGACCGTATCTTTAAAATCAATATCGAGAACGAGATGAAGTCGGCCTACATCGACTACTCCATGTCGGTGATTGTGTCGCGCGCCCTGCCCGATGTCCGCGACGGTATGAAACCCGTGCACCGTCGCGTGCTATTCGGTATGAACGAAATGGGCAACACCTCCGACAAGCCGCACAAAAAGTCGGCCAACTGCGTGGGCGAAGTCATGGGTAAATACCACCCCCACGGCGACTCCTCAATCTACGGCACCGTGGTGCGCATGGCCCAAGACTGGTCGCTCCGCTACACACTGGTCGACGGCCACGGCAACTTCGGCTCGGTCGACGGCGACGGACCCGCCGCCATGCGTTACACCGAGGTGCGCCTCTCCCGCATGGGCGAGCAGATGCTCCAAGACCTCGACGCCGACACCGTTGACTTCCAACCCAACTACGACAACACCCGCCGTGAGCCGGTCGTGTTGCCCACCCGCTTCCCCAACCTGCTGGTCAACGGTGCATCCGGTATCGCCGTCGGCATGGCCACTAACATGCCGCCACACAACCTCACCGAATCCCTCAACGCCTCAATCGCTGTGCTGGAGAACCCCGACATCACCACCGATGAACTCATCAAAATAATTCCCGCACCCGACTTCCCCACCGGCGGCACCATCTACGGCTATGCCGGCGTGCGCGAAGCCTACGAAACCGGTCGCGGTCGCGTGGTAATCCGCGCTCGCGCCACCATCGAACAAGAAGACAACCACGAAGTAATCGTGGTGAACGAAATACCCTACGGCGTCAACAAAGCCGAACTCATTAAATATATCGCCGAGCTTGTCACCGAGAAAAAGCTCGACGGTATTGCCGACATCAACGACGAATCCGACGCCGAAGGCATGCGCATCGTTATCAAGCTCCGAGCCGACGCCAACTCATCCGTTGTGCTCAACAAGCTCTACAAGATGACCCAGATGCAAGCTTCCTTCGCCGTCAACAACGTCGCACTGGTGCACGGTCGCCCCAAAACACTCTCCCTCAAAGAGCTGCTGCAAGCTTTCATCGACCACCGCCACGAAGTGGTCATCCGCCGCACCAAATTCCGCCTGGGCAAGGCCAAAGAGCGTGCCCACATCCTCGAAGGCCTCATCATCGCCTCGCAAAACATCGACGAAGTCATCCAAATCATCCGCTCATCAGCATCCCCCGACCAAGCCCGCGAACGCTTGGCCGAGCGATTCAACCTCTCCGAAGCACAAACCGGTGCCATCGTCGAAATGCGTCTGCGCCAACTCACACAACTGGAGCAGACCAAGCTCGAAGACGAATACAAACGCCTCGAAGAATACATCGCCGAATTACAACGCATCCTCGATGACCCCGAAGTGTGCCGCGCCGTAATCAAGCAAGAACTCGAAGAAGTACGCGAACAATTCGGCGACCAACGTCGCACCGACATCGACTACACCGCCGGCGACTTCAATGCCGAAGACTTCTACGCCGACGACGACGTGGTAATCACCATCTCCCACCTCGGTTACATCAAACGCACCCCCCTGAGCGAATACCGCGCCCAAAACCGCGGCACAATGGGCTCCCGCGGCGGCGCCACACGCGACGAAGACTTCATCGAGCACATCTACACCGCATCGATGCACTGCTCCATGCTCTTCTTCACCGACCGCGGCATCGTATACAAGCTCAAAGTATACGAACTGCCCGAAGGCAACAAAACCAGCAAGGGTCGCGCCCTCCAGAACGTGCTCAACATCGAGCCGGGCGACAAAGTGCGCGCATACATCGCCTGCAAGAACATCGAAGACCCCGAATTCGCCGGGTCACACTACCTGCTGTTCGCAACCCGCGGCGGCGTAGTCAAGAAGACCGTCCTGTCGGAATACTCCCGCGTGCTTGCTAAAGGTAAACGCGCCATCGTAATCCGCGAAGGCGACTGCCTCATCGGTGTGGAACTCATCTCCAACGACGCCGAAATCCTGCTCGCCGCCCGCGAAGGCAAAGCCAACCGCTTCAAAGCCTCTACCCTCCGCGCTATGGGCCGCGTATCCACCGGCGTGCGCGGCATGCTCCTCCACGGCGACAACCAAGTCGTAGGCCTCATCGCCATGGAACCCGATTCCACCAACGACGTGCTCGTTGTCTCCGAAAAAGGCTACGGCAAACGCTCCAGCCTCGCCGACTACCGCCTCAGCGCCCGCGGCACCATGGGCGTCAAGACCATCAACGTAACCGAACGCACCGGTGCACTCGTGGCATTCGAAGCCGTCAACGACGACAACGACCTGATGATCATCAACCGCTCCGGTATCACCCTCCGCCTGCGCGTGGCCGACGTCCGCGTCATGGGGCGCGCCACTCAAGGCGTGCGCCTCATCAACCTCGAAAAACGCAGCGAAGAAATCGCCTCCGTTTGCGCCGTGCCCACCGACCCCGAAGAGCAAGCTCAAGCCATCGACGGCGAAGAGCTCCCCGAACTCTCCGATGCCGACCTCAACGAACCCGATGTCGAAGCCCCCAACGACGACATCGATAACGATTCCTCCGAACAATAATAACCACTTAAATACATTACATCAACATGAAAAAACATTTAGCCCTCGCCGCAGCCTTCCTCCTCGGCTCTTTCGCTCTCTCGGCTCAAATGCAAGTCCTCAAGGATGCCGAACGCGCCCTCAAGGACGGTAAAGACCCCCAAGAAGTGATGACAATCATCACTCCCGCATTCCAACACCCCGAAACCGCCCAACTTGCCCAAACCTACTTCATCCCGGGCAAATCCTGCTTCCAGTACTACGACCAACTCCTCGGTTACAAGCAATTCAACAAGCTCCCCGAAGGCGGTGAAGTAATGATGGCCCAATGCCTGCTCATGGGCTATGGCCTCTACAACCAAGCACTTCCCCTCGACTCC